>JBFMCJ010000077.1 GCA_040754675.1 Bacillota bacterium | reverse complement strand
GATGTGACGAAAGCGAGCTGTGCGGGTTCGCAGGGGTTGGTGGACGCGCATCACGGCGCCGAGGTCTTATGGACCCGTGACTTCATCCTTATATGCTTGGCGAACCTGGTCGTGTTTTTAGGATTTAAAATGCTAATGCCCACGATGCCGGTTTACGTCGAGTCCCTGGGCGGAAGAAAGAGCGTGCAGGGGCTGGTCATGGGCGTGTTTACGCTCTCGGCCGTGGTGATCAGGCCGCCGGTAGGATGGCTGCTGGACACCATAGGACGCAAGGTCGCATTGCTCTTTGGGCTGGTCGTCTTCGCGATCTCCGCAGCGCTCTACGGCTGGGTCTCTTCTATCGGCCTGTTGCTTATTATCCGGGTCATTCATGGCTTTGGTTGGGGGTTTAGCACGACAGCCTCCGGCACCATCGCCGCGGACGTGGTCCCCCGGACCAGGTTGGCCGAAGGGATGGGGTACTTCGGGCTGGCGTCCACGGTGGCGATGGCGGTCGCGCCTGCTTTGGGGTTGTTCATCGCGGGCTCTTACGGCTTCCCGCTGCTTTTTGGAACTTCGGCGGGCTTGGCCCTCACGGCGCTCGGGCTAGCTTCTCTGGTCCGGGAGCACGGGCCGCACGGCCGTGAAATTGGGCGGGATAGCGCAGCCGTTCAAGAGGGACGCGGAAGGTCTCCGGCCAGCCGGGCAGCTTTCTACGAACCAAAAGCTGTGTTGCCGGGTGCGGTGGTCTTTCTCTCCAACATGAGCTACGGCGCCATAGTAACGTTCCTCGCGCTTTACGCCAGGGAGAGGGGGATCGCCAACATAGGCCCGTTCTTCGGGGTCTTTGCCGTGGTGATAGCATTTGCCCGGCCTCTCTTGGGGGCGTTTGCGGACCGCAGGGGCTTCGACACCGTGGTCATCCCGGGCCTCATTGCCGTCGCTGTCAGCATGGTCCTGCTTTCTTGGGCCCGTTCCCTGGCGACGTTTTTTCTGGCTGCAGTAGTAGCAGGCGCTGGTTTCGCGGCGGTTCAGCCCAGCATGCAGGCTCTGGCTGTGCGGGGCCTTCCCGCGGTACGTCGCGGGGCTGCGAACAGCACCTTTTATATCGGGTTCGATCTGGGGATCGGCGTGGGGGCCATGCTTTTAGGCGTCATCTCCGAGTTCGCCGGGTACTCGGGGATGTACCTGGCGGCCGGCCTGCCCCCGGCCTTCGCGCTGGCGGTGTATTCCCGTCCCGGGTCACGGGCACGGGGAGGAGGCAAGGGGGATTCTACTCCTACTACGGAAAACTGACGAGGGCGGGCGGGGGGTGGCGGGCGACCTCGCCGGCGTAGCACGGGGCACCCGGATTCAAGCCTACGCCGGAGCGTGTACGTCTTGCGCGTTCCCCGCGGGCTTTGAGAAGCGCCCCCATCAGGACCGCAAATCGTCGCGAGCTTCATTGGCATACACAGCTCGTTGGATTATGCTCTAAGACCTCCATGTCGGGGCGACGCCGCCGGGAATGAAAGAGTATTTTTCAGGGTAGCGCTGTGACAGTGGTTATCACAAGTCCCCACCGGGTGGTCTCCCCGGGGTAGCGAGCCGGGAAGGGCGGACTTGCTCGGTGGCAGGCTAAGGTAAAACCGCTCTGCCCGACGGTGGGGCGGGGTTCCCCGGTGAACGTTCCTGGCTCGAGCATCAGATACAAGAAAGATTCGGGAGGTATGGGTAGTGCAGGTTTTTCTTCCTTACGGGCGGGCGCAGCTCGTGATCGAGGCGGATGAAAGCTGGGACGTCATCGAGCCGGTCTTTATTCGCGGCATCGACGACGAACGCGGCGCGGTGGTGGCCGCCCTCCGCAGGCCTTTGGGCTGCGCCCCGCTGCGGGAGATGCTTGAGCCCGGAGACGAGGTCTGCGTGGTCATCCCCGACATCACCCGGCCCGCGCCCACTGCGAAACTGGTCTCCTGGCTCCTGGAAGAGATGGCGGGGTTCCCCGATCTGCGCCTGTTGTTCCTGGTGGGAACGGGGTCTCACCGGCCCTGCGACGAACAGGAGATCAAGGTTGTGCTTGGAGAAGCTGTGGCGGGCGGTTATCCCGTCATGAACCACGACTCTCGTGACGAAGCTGCCTTGAAGATGCTGGGCCGCACGTCTTTAGGGATTCCCGTATGGCTCAACAGTCGTTACCTCGACGCGTCGAAGAGGGTTACCGTGGGGCTATTAGAGCCCCACTTTTTCGCGGGTTTTTCCGGTGGACCCAAGGCGGTGGTCCCGGGGGTCGCGGGCATAGAGACCATAATGGGGATACACTCGGCGCAGCTCATCGACGATCCGGGGACGACCTGGGGGAAGCTGGATGGCAACCCCGTGTACGAACAGATATGCGAGGCATGCGGCCACGCTCCTCCCGACTTCTCCATCAACGTGGCGGTGAATAAGGCGGGGGAGATAACCGGGGTTTTCACGGGGGATGTTTTCCGTGCCCACCGCGAAGGCAGCGCTTTTGTGCGGGACCTGACCATGAGGATGGTGAGCAGGGCGTACGATATCGTCATCACCACCAACGGCGGGTGGCCCCTGGACCAGAACCTGTACCAAACCGTAAAAGGCCTATCCGCCGCAGCGCAGATAACCAGGCCCGGGGGATGCATCGTATGCGCTTCGGAATGCTCCGAGGGCCTTCCTTCGCACGGGAACTTCGCCCGGCTCTTAAGAGAGGCCCGGTGGCCCGGCGCGCTCCTGGAAGCTATCCGGGCGCCGGGATTCCGCATGGAGGATCAGTGGGAAGCTCAGGTCCTCGCTCAAATCACCTTGCGGGCCACGGTATTCCTGTACTCGTCGCTTCCCGAGGATGACGTAAGGAGCGCTTTCCTGTACCCGGTTTCCGGCGTCGAGGAGGGGATCCGGCGGGCGATAGAGGTTTGCGGCGGCGGCGCCAGCGTGGCGGTTCTCCCGCAGGGGCCGTTCACTATTCCATACGTGGGTGGCTGGGCGGGAAGAAATGCCCGCGGAGGGCTCTGATAATATACTGTTTATTCCCGCCTGGGCCTTCAACATGGCCGTCTTCTGGAGATGTCCCGCAGAACTGGTGGGTACCTTGCAAACGAGAGCCGAGCGCTACCAGTGCCAACAGGCACCAAAGCAGGGTTTATGGAAGGCTAAGACACGTAGCGCACGAGAGCGGCGAGCAACTCCCGTATATCCGGGAGCTTGGTTTGTAAAACCTCCCACATTTCGTCTTGGGTAACTGCAGCATACTCGTGGACGAGTCTGTTACGATAGCCAGCAAGCGCCCGTCCGCTTTGGGCAAGCGTAGCGCTTAGGACGCCGCCTCGTTCGAGGAAATCAAAAATCTCCCGGTACTTGGTCGGGTTGCCCCAGCCGGACTTGACAACCACGTGGCGGCCGATATCGAGCACGGCCTCGAGTGCCCGTCGAAGGTGATGTTCCGCGATGGCGTAGTTATCGGGATCGCCCTTGAACTCCTCAAAGGACATGGAAGATAGCCTTTCTAACCGGCCCAGAGCATTACGAGCTGCCTGGGTCCGGTCTGCCACGAGCTGCCGGTTAAACAGGGGGAACACCTCCTCGAGCCTCCTCCGCTATTTCCTTAAAGGATTGCTCCAGTAGCGGCTCGAAGTCCAGGTAGTCTCTCACGATACGATCTTCCGCGTCCGTCCGCTCATCGCGGCTACTCTCATATAAGAGCTTGCCTGTTTGAATGATCTCGAACTGGAGGGTTAACCGGGCTTCGTTCAAAATCACGAGGTCCACTTCTTGCTCAAGCGTGGCCTCCAGCTTAGCTGCGAGGTCCATCTTTTCGGACAACGGGATCCGGCGTCCCTGCGGTAGAAGGATGGCGATATCCACGTCGCTGTCGCTCCGCGGTGAATCGCCTGCCCTGGACCCAAACAGGTAAACCGCTATCGGCTGGTAATTCCTTAGTATATCGAGGGCGGAGCTTAATCTTTTCTCAAGCAAGGATTTCATCCCTTTCCGGTCCCAACTGCGGTTGGTCTTGCTCCATCCTGATATTACCAGATAGGCGCGATTTCGTGAAGTAGGGCCATGTCCCGGGAGCTTAAGTAGCAACGAAGCTACCGAAGATGGTACGGGCGAGGGGTGAGGTGGCGCGGCCTTATCGCCGTTCCGGTTGGTCGAAAAAATTGGATTGGGGGTGGCAGCGAAGGAGGAATTCGGACAGTTATGTAGAATGCTGGCGTCAGAAAAGACATACGGGGCTAAACCGATAAGGGCAAACCCGTCGAAAGGCGGGGACGCAAAGCCACGGGTCTAAGGCTCTGGGAGCTATGATAGCCGGGCTGCCGAAGGAGCCCTGAAACTTTTTTGGGCTGCTTCCGCACCGGCGGAAGCATTTTCAATTTGGCGGGGGCGGGCAACACGCATGACCGATTGTCTAGCTGGCAGGTACGGGGGATAGAGCAGGCGCTGGGTGCTGCCGTGCGCCGGCATCTGGCGCTGCTGAACGACGTGGCCAACGCGGACAGCCCCGGTTACAAGCGCCGGGATGTTCGTTTTCTGGAGGAGTTGGAGCGGGCCGGGCATCGATTGGCCTCGGCCCGCACCGATCCCCGTCACTTAGCTGACCCCGAGCCAGCTTGGCGCTGGTGGTGGGGGATGTCACCAGGGGCCGGTGGGGCGCGAACAACGTGGACATCGAATTCGAACTGGCCTCCCTGGCGGAAAACGGCCTCTGGTACCAGGCTCTCCTTCGTCAGCTGGGGGGCCAGGTTTGCTGTGTGGCGGACCGCGACCACGAAAGGTGGTGGTCTGTGCGGATTAGCAGGGTGCTTTTTAGGCCGACCGGTGCCTGTGGGGGGAACTAGCTGGGGCGGGATGCCCCGCATGAGCTTAGACGGGGTAAGGAGGGAAAAAGAAGGTGATTGGTGTCTTTGCGAAGAGGGTGCGCAATCAGAAGGCCTTCACGCTGGTGGAACTCCTCGTGGTGGTGGCCATCATTGCTATCCTGGCCGCGGTACTTCTGCCGCAGCTGATGGGGTACACCACCAAGGCGCGCACCTCCCGGGCCATGTCCGACCTGGCCACCATGAGGAGCATCGTCGAGGCCTACTGCGCGGACGAGGGCAAGGGCTCGTACCCGGCGCCTGATAATGCGAGCTCGAACGCAAGCGGCATTGCTGCCGTGCTCGGGGCGCACGGGGTAAAGTGGGGCGGTGAGACGGGGATCAAGGACCCCTGGGGCAGCCCGTACTATTATCACGCCCCGCTGAGCGGGAACAACTACCTGGAGTTCATACTGGTGAGCCCGGGTCCCGACAAGGATGTGGGCAACGAGGACGACATCTACTGTACGAACGCCCAGGCCCCGGTGACGGGCGATCCCACGCTGGCCGACCCTGCGCTGGGGGATCCCAAGGTAGCGTCCGCGCAGTAGTGCTTGGCGGGCAGGGGAACGGTTCTCCGCTTCGCCTTTTGGGTTCAGGGGACGGGGGTGGCTTTCGTGCTCTACCAGCTTAAGGTCTGGGCTGGCGGGCGGCTCGGGCGGGTGGTGGTGGACGCGCCGGGGCCAAGGGAAGCGGCCCGCGCCGTGTGGCGCCGGACGGGGGCGGGCGTGCTGGTGATCTCCGTGGAGGCGGCGGAAAAGAGAGGGCTCGGTTCCCTGCGCCCCGGGGGCCGGGTCAGTCCCCGGGACCTTGAGCTATTGTGCGTGAGGTTCGAGTCCATGTTGCGAGCTGGGGTGACGGCACAGGAGGCCCTGGACGTGCTGGCCGGCCAGACGGAGCGGAGGGCATTCGCCTCTGCGCTGCGGGCGGTGTCCGAGAGCGTGCGCGCGGGCTTCGCGCTCTCGGCGGCCCTGGGCGCGCACCCTGATGTGTTCCCGGCGGCATTCTGCCAGACCGTGGCGGCGGCCGAGGAGGCCGGGGCGCTGCCCGAGGCCCTATCGCGGCTGGCGATACATTACGGGCGCGAGGCGGCGTTCCGGGACAAGCTGCGCCAGGCCCTGACGTACCCTGCGGTGGTGTTCTGCCTGGCCCTGGCGGTGACGGGCGGGATGTTCGGCTTCGTGGTCCCGCGGTTTGCCGCCCTGCTCCAGGGTGCCGGGGTGCCCCTGCCTGGGATAACGAGGTTCGTGCTGGCGGTATCGTCCCACGCCGGCCGGGGCGCGGCCGTGCTGCTGGGCTTGCTGGCTGCCGGCGTGCTCCTGGCGCGCGCCTCGCGCTCGAGCGGCAAGTTGCGGGTTCTCTGGGAACGGCTTCTGCTCCGGCTGCCCGTCCTCGGCCGGATTGCCTCCCGCTCGGCGGCCGCGCGGGTGTGCCGGAACCTGGCTCTTTTGCTCGAGACGGGGACTCCCGCCGTGCGAGCGTTGGAGTCCGCCGCCCGGACGGCGGGGTTTTCGCTGCTTGAGTCGGAGCTCGGCAGGGCCCGCGACACCCTGCAGGGCGGGGGCTCCTTTGCGGTTTCCCTGGAAGGGTCACGGTTTTTTCCGGGGACAGCGAGGAAGATGGTGGCGGTGGGCGAGTCCTCGGGGCAGTTGCCGGGGATGCTTTCGCAGGCCGCACGGCTCCTTGAGCTTGAGGTCGACGGGCTCATGCAGCGGCTGCCGCCGTTTGTGGAGACGGCGATGCTGCTCGTGGTCGGCGGCAACGTGGCGTTTGTCATGCTCTCTCTGTTTTTGCCCATCGTGACGCTTTACCAGGCGGTCCAGAAGTAGGTGGTTGCGGTGGTTGAGCGGCTGGGCGAGATCCTGGTCTCTCTGGGCGTGCTTACCCGGGAGCAGCTCGAGGCCGCCCTGCGCGAGCAGGCCCATAGCGGCGGTCGCCTGGGAGAGATCCTGGTTTCCCGAGGCCTGGTGCGGCCCGACCAGCTCGCCGAGGCCCTGGCCCGAAGGGAGGGGCTGAAGAGGGCACAGCTGGGGGACACGCCGCCCGTTCCCGGGGTGCCCGAGGCTCTGGTGCGGCGCCACCAGGTGTTCCCTTTTGCCCGAGACGGGAACGTGCTTTACGTTGCCATGGCTGACCCCTCCGACGTGGTGGCCCTGGACGACCTCCGCCTTGCCACTGGCTGCCAGGTCGTGCCCGAAGTGGCGAGTCCGGAGGAGGTCGCTCGGGCTGTGCAGAGGTGGTACGGCGCCCCCGGGGTGGAGGAAGCTTTGCGGGTGGCGTCCGCGGCCGCGCCGGAGGAGGACGAGGAGGCGGACGACTCCGACGCCCCCGTGGTACGCCTGGTGGACGGGTTGATCGAGCAGGCGGTCTCCGAGGGGGCGTCTGACCTTCACCTTGAGCCCGAGCGGGGCCGGACGGTGGTGAGGCTCAGGGTGGACGGAGTGCTGCGGGACGTGATGGAGGTGCCCAGGCGCCTCCACCCCGCTGTGGTCACGCGGGTTAAGGTGATGGCCGGTCTGGACATAGCGGAGCGGAGGCTGCCGCAGGACGGCAGGATTCGCTTGAGGTCGCCGCGGCCGGTCGATGTGCGAGTGTCGGTGCTGCCCACGGTGCACGGCGAGGCAGTGGTGATGCGGGTGCTGGACACGGCGCGGGTGGTCCCCAGCCTGGAGGCCTTGGGTTACGGGCCGGAGGACCTGGCGAAGCTGCGCCGGGCGGTGTCGGCGCCCTACGGGATGGTCCTGCTCACCGGCCCGACGGGCTCGGGGAAGACCACCACGCTGTATGCCGCGCTCAAAGAGGTCTTGAGCAGGGAGAAGAACGTAGTCACGGTTGAGGACCCGCCCGAGTACGAGATGCCCGGGGTGAGGCAGGTGGCGGTGAACCTCAGGGCTGGCCTGACCTTCGCCTCCGCCCTGCGGGCGATCCTCAGGCAGGACCCAGACGTGGTCATGGTGGGGGAGATAAGAGACGAGGAGACGGCCAAGATCGCGGTCCAGGCGGCCATGACCGGGCACCTGGTGCTGTCGACCCTGCACACCAACGACGCCGCCTCGGCGCCCGTCAGGCTGGTGGACATGGGGGTTGAGCCGTACCTGGTTGCTTCGTGTCTCCTGTGTGTGGCTGCCCAGCGGCTGGTGCGGCTCGTGTGCCCCTTGTGCGGGGAGAGGTACGAGCTTCCCCTGGACGCGCCCGAGCGATACGCGCTGGGGCTGGACTCTGAGCCCGTGTTTTTGCGCCGGGGCAGGGGCTGTTCTTCCTGCGGGGGCTCCGGCTACCGGGGCCGGACGGCGGTGGCCGAGGTGATGGTGGTGGACCGGGCGGTTCGGGAGCTGGTCAGGCGAGGCGCTTCTGCGGACGAGCTGCGCGAGGCGGCGGTGAAGGCCGGCATGGTCCCCCTGCGCGAGGCGGCTGCCCAGAAGGTCCTGGCGGGGGAGACCACGGTGGCGGAGGTGATGCGCGTTGTCTTCTCGGGGCTGGAGTGAGATGGGCGCCTTCAGCATGGCCGGGGTGCTCCTGGCCGCCGTGGTGCTGGCCGCCTGCGCCCTCGCAGTGGCGGAGCCGCTGGCGCGGGGTCTTCAGGATGCGGGGGCTTCGTTTTCCGCCAGCCGGGCGGCCTACCTGGCCCAGGAGGAGGCCGAGAGGCTGAAGGGCGTGCCCTGGGCCGAGGTGGCGCCCGAGCCCCGCGCGGAGGTCCCCGGCTTTCCTGGGTTTTACCGTGAGGTGAGGGTCTCTGAGGCCGGCCCTCTGCTGAAGAGGGTGGAGGTTGTGGTGTCCTATGCCGCCCCGGGCGGGGAAGAAGAGGCTGTCCTTGTTTTTGAGCGGGCCGGGATCCAGTAGGGGCTGGGCCCTGGCGGAAGTGGTCATCGCGGGGGCTCTTTCCGCGCTCCTCTTTTTTGCCCTCCTCGACCTCTCCTGGCGGGTCCCTGCTCTCTCCGTGCGGGCGCGGGCAGGGTTCGAGGACGCCTCTTTGGCGCGCTCCGCCTTTTTGGCCCTCTGCCGCGACCTGCGGGGTACCCGCAAGGTACTGGAGGTTTCGGATACTCTCCTGCGGCTTGATATCGGCGGGCAGGAGGTATCCTGGTCGTTTTCCGGCGAGTTGCTCGTGAGGTCGGCGGGTGGGGTGTCCAGGTCGTGGCGGTTTTCGGAGGTGCGGTTCTCGCGGAAGTCCGGGGGGCCAGTGGAGGTGTTCCTCGACGGCCCGGCCGGGCCTCTGCGCACCGCGGTGATGATCTACGAGGTGGGCAGTTAGGATGCGGGAGGAAGGGTACCTGAGCGTGCTCCTGGCTGCTGTCTTAGCCCTGGCCATGGCCGTGGCCGCTTTTGGCGTGCACGAGGTAGGGGTGGCCTCGCGCCGGGCCTCTGCGCTCGACCTGGACACCGCGCAGGCGCGCCTGGCCGCGGATGTGGGAGTGGAGCGGATCGTGCGCTATCTGACCGCCTACCCCGCCTGGTCTGATGGCTCGGTGGCCCTGGGCCCGGTGGGGGACAGGGCATCGGTTGAGGAGGTGAAGATCGAGCGGGACGACGACGTGGTGACGGTGACCTCGGTGGGAGTGTCCGGGCGGGCTCATCCTGTACGCAAGACGGTGAGGGTCAAGCTGAGTCTCGGCCTGGTGCCCCTGGTGGGCGCGTACGGTGGCGGGGTCAAGGCCCTGGGCGGGTCGGTCCTGGAGGTTTCCGGGAGCGCGCAGCTCCTCTCTGGCCTCCTCGTCTCCGGCGGGCTCACGCTCGGGGGCGACGCCCGGGTGGGCTCGGACTCCGAGCCCCGGAAGGTGTACGTGTCGGGGGACGTCTGGAGCCTGAAGCCTTCGGCCATCCGTGGCTCTGCGTACGCGACCGGGACCGTTTCGCCGGGCGCGGCCACCCGGGAGAACGTCTCCGGCTGGACCCCGCCCCAGGATCTCCCGGACATCGCCCGGGTCGCGGATATGGTTGAGCTCGGCCGCCTGCAGGCCCAGCTCCTGGAGGCCTCGAGCGGGGTGCAGCACTACTTCCCGGGTGACCGCACCTTCAGCGCGGCCGACCTGGCGTCGATGGAAGGCGTATACTTCGTGGAGGGCACGGCGTACGTATTAGGGGGTTCCACCTCGACCCGCGCCTCCATCGTGTCCGCAGGGGACATCGTGCTGTATGGGTCGCTCGATGCCCCGGCCTTCTCCCTGATCGCGGGGAGAGACGTGGTCGCGCGCAACAGCACCTTGGTGCACGTGGCCGTCATTGTAGCTGGCCGGGACGCCGGTTGGGGCGGCACGGGCGGCGGGCACGGCGTCCTCCGGATGGAGTACGGGGCATTGGCGGCGGCCACCGTGAACGGAAACAGGCTGCGAGGGAACGTCACCCTGGAACAGGACGACGAGGTGGACTTCGGCCTGGTCTCCGGCCCCGTGCACGTGACCCGGATCCTGGAGAGGACGGGAGACTGATGCTCAGGCGGTGCCTCGGCATATCGCGTTCAGAGGAGGAAGTATTCGGCTGCCTGGCGGTGGGAACGCGGCGGGGCCCGCGCTTTCTTAAGTTCGCCCGGCAGCCGCTTCTTGGACGCCCGGACGGGGTGGAGGAGGGCCTGCGGCGGCTGGTGCGGGAGCTGGGGCGGGCGCCCGTGGTGCTTTCCTACTCGGGCCCCGACCTCGCGGTGCGCTGCCTGCGGGCGCCGAAGCTCTCCGCGCGCGACCTCGCCTCGGCGGCCTCCTGGGAGATGGAGCTCCTCCTCGGCGAGCGTAAGGGCAAGGCGGTGGTCAGGCACGCGGTGCTGGGTCCTTCCGGGGACGGCTTTGACGTACTGGCGTGCGCCGTCCTGGAAGACTGCATGCGGGCACTGGTGCAGCCCTTTTCCGGGCGGGTGAAGCTCCTTGCCGTGGACATCGAAGCGTGCGCTCTGTGGCGGCTGGCGTCGTTTGCCGGGGCCGTCCCCGGCCCTGACGGCCCGGTGGCAGTGGCGGCGCAGTCGGGCGGGGGAGCGGTGCTGGTCGCCGGGAGGGAACATCCGGAGTTCGCCATCTCGCTGCCCGCGGCTACCTCACGTGACCTTGACCGTGCCGTCTCCTACTGGGAGTCGCAGCAGAAGCTGGGAACAGCGGCAAGGTTGTGGGCGGGAGCTTCCCCGCCCCAAGGGTGGTCTCCCCTCTCCGTGCCAGACGTCCCGCCCGAGTTCCACCTGGCCGCCGGGCTGGCGTTGCACCCTTGGCTGGAGCCGCGGATTGACCTGCTGACGCGGGAGATGCGAGAGGGGGCGCGGGCCAGGCAGCTTTTGCCCTGGCTTCTTGTAGGCGTGCTAGCTGCATCCTCGGTCGGCTTGGGGCAGGCAGCCCTGCACTACCAGGCCGAGGGCGGCCGCGCTCGGCGGGAGGCTGAGGTGCTTGCCCGCGCGGCTTCGAAGTCCTCGCAGCTTGCGAAGGAACTGAAAGAGGTTGCCTCCTGGGGCGACCTGGCGGCGGCTTTTCTGGGGCAGCTCCCCTCCCGGGCGCGCCTGGCGGACGTGGTGGCCCGCTCGGTGCCGCCGGATGCGTGGCTGATCAGGATAGACTTGCTTCCGTCCGGAGACCGGAGCCAGGCCCAGGGAAAGAGCCCGGCCTTGCCCCCCGCGGGGAGCCAGCTTGTGGTGGAGGGGCGCTCGCTGTCTGTCTCCGCGCCCGGCGTGGTGCGAGACGCTTTGCGTGCTGCCCTAGGCTGCGAGGTCCGGGTGGTGAGGGTGGTGTGGGACGACTCCTTGGACTGCTATTCGTTCAGGGTCGAGGCTGTCCTGGTGGGTGAGGGAAAGTGAGGCTGAAGCTACTTTCCTTGCGGTCCCGCGGGCGGCTCCTTTATGCGCTGTGCGTGCTGGTTGCGCTCGCCGGGGTGGTGTGTTCCGCGCGGTGGGCGCTTATCGAAAGGAGGCGCGCTTTAGAGGCCCGCCGCGAGGCAGCCCGGATCTCGTCGGAGG
>JBFMCJ010000076.1 GCA_040754675.1 Bacillota bacterium | reverse complement strand
TGGGCTCGAGCAAGCTTCCTATAAAACGAGCCTGATGGATCCACACCCTTCGAAAAACCCGTCCCCGCAGGATCCTGGTGAAACGCCCGTTGTGGCGGTATGATGGCGTCAGGCAGGCGGCATCTGGCTTGGGCCGGCGGGACGGAGGCGGCAGGCGTGTTTGTGTTCGACGTTGACCCGGCGCATCCTGACCCCCGGCGAGCCGCCTTGACGGGTGGGTAACGTGGAGGAGGTGCCTGCGTGGATCGCACGGGACACATCGGACAGCCCGGGCCGCTTCACGACTTTTACCACCTCGTGTGGTCATACACAGTCACCGGGGCCCTGATGGCCGCCAACCGCCTGGGCGTCTTCACCGCCCTCGCCTCGGGGCCGGCGAGCGGCGCCGAGGTGGCGGCGCGCTGCGGCACGCGCCCTGACTGGACGGAGAAGCTCCTGGTGGCCTGCCTGGCGCTGGGGCTGGTCGACCGCCGGGACGGGCGTTACCGAAACACCCCCTTCGCGGACCGGTACCTGGTACAGGGCCGCCCGGAGTACCAGGGGGAGATCATCGAACACCAAGCGCGCTGGGAGCGCTGGCAGGAGCTCGATTACTATATTCGAACCGGCCAGCGAGGACCCCGCGAAGCCAGGGACAAGGCCGAAATGAGCGAGTCCGACAGGGCCGAGGCGCACCGAACGTGGATCCTCGCCATGCACAACATCGCCATGGCCGGCCAGGCAGAGGCGCTCGCCAACGCCCTCGACGTGTCGGGGCGGCGCCTTCTGTTCGACGTCGGAGGCGGCCCCGGGACCTACGCCGCCGTCTTGTGCCAGCGCCATCCCGAGCTCCGCGCCGTCGTCCTGGATCTTCCGGAAACGATGCCCATCGCACGGGAGGTCGTCGCCCGTTTCAATCTCCTCGACCGGATCGAACTGCGCGCCGGAGATTACCTGAAGGACGGCTACGGCGAAGGAAACGACGTCGTGCTCCTCTCCGGCGTCCTGCACGGCGAGACGCCCGACGACTGCCGGCTCATGCTGCGCAAGGCGCACGAGTCCCTCAAGCCCGGCGGGCTGGTGGCGGTCCAGGAGATCCTCATCAACGACGACAGGACCGGCCCCCTGCTGCCCGCTCTGTTCAGCCTGCACATGACGTTCGGCGCGGCTTACACGGGCCGCGAGATCGCAGACTGGCTGCAGGCGTCGGGGTTCGTTGACGTACAGGTGCGTCCGCTTGCAGGCTACAGCTGGCTGAACGCGCTCATCGTGGGAGTGAAGCCGACCTGACGGCGTCTCGACCCGCGCCGGTGAGCCAGACGGAGACTTTGCTGGAGAGAGTGCAGCCATGGAGAACCACAAGATCAAGGCCGCCTTTTCCCGTCTTTCGACCCCGCTCATCGCGGACGCTTGCGTGCGCCTCGGGCTCGATCTCCACATGGCGCCGCCAGGATTGCGCCCTCTCGTCCCCGGATGGCGGGCAGCCGGTCGGGCGCTGCCGGCCCGCCACTACGGCAGCGTGGACGTCTTCTTCGAGGCGATCGAGAAAGCCCAGCCCGGCGACGTTTTGGTCGTGGACAACGGCGGGCGGTCTGACGAGGGGTGCGTGGGCGACCTCACGGCGCTAGAGGCCCTGCAGGCCGGGCTGAGCGGCATCGTGATCTGGGGCGCCCATCGGGATACGACGGAGCTGGCGCAGCTAGGCTTTCCCGTCTTCAGTTATGGCACTTGCCCTGCAGGCCCGAGAAGACTCGACTCCCGGCCGCCCAATTCCTTGGAAACCGCCAGACTAGGCGACGTATGGGTGGGCCCGGACGATGTGGTTTTTGCTGACGACGACGGCGCGCTCTTTGTCCCCGGGCAGCGCGTGGAGGTGCTTCTCGAGATCGCCGAATCCATCTGGCAAAAGGAGCGCGCGCAGGCGGAGAAGGTGCGGGTCGGAACGAGCCTCCGTGAGCAGCTGCGTTTCGGGGAGTACCTGCATGCCCGTTCGAACAACCCATCCTACACCTTTCGCCAGCACCTGCGAAGCCTGGGTGGGGCCATCGAGGAGTAGCCGGGCTCCGGCGGCCTCTGGCCTGGCAAAGCTGGCGGGGAGGGGGACACATGCTCGAGGGACGGGTGGGCCTGGTTACAGGAAGTTCCCGGGGACTTGGGAGAGGAATCGCGGTGGCCCTGGGGCGAAGGGGCGCGAGCGTCGTCGTGAACTACCTTTCCCGGGACGACGAGGCGGCGGAAACCGTCCGGCGCGTCATCGCCGCGGGCGGGGACGCGTGGCCGTATCGGGCTGACGTCACGGACCCGGTTCAGGTGGGGGCCCTCGTGGATGCCGTGCTACAGCGGCACGGCCGCCTGGACGTGCTGGTTAACAACGTTGGGATGTTCCTGTGGAGGGACGTGGCACAGCAAAGCGTTGAAGAGTGGCAGAGCGTCGTGGCGAGCAACCTCTCCTCCGTCTTTTACACCTGCCGGGCGGTGCTGGCTCCGATGCGCGCCCAACGCTGGGGACGGATCGTCAACCTGGGCATCACGGGCGGACAGCACACCGACCCGGCGCCGCACATGGCCGCCTACGTCGCGGCCAAGGCAGGGATGATCGCCTTCAGCCGCTGCCTTGCCCTGGAAGAGGCTCGCCACGGTATTACCGTCAACGTGGTTTGCCCCGGCGTCGTACGGGACCCGGATCGCCCACGGGAAGCCGCCCGAAACATTTCTGATCCCGATGTTCCCGTGGGCCGGCCGGGCACTGCCGAAGACGTGGCGCACGCCGTCGTTTTCTTCCTTGGCGAAGAGGCGGACTTCGTCACGGGTGCGGTGCTGGAGGTCAACGGCGGGTGGCGTGGCTGAGAGCCCCGGAGTCGCGGCTGCCCCAACCGGGGTGTGGCCCATGGGGCACGGGTGGGGGTGAAGCGGCCAGGATCGTGTGAGAGGGGGAGCGTGACGTGTGCGGTGGGCGGGTACTGTTAGGCTGGTGAAGCCGAACGGTTCGTTCGAGGCCGCCGTCCTCCTGTCAACGGACACTTGGTTGGCGACCCCGGATTGGCTGACTTCGCCGTGCCCGCTTCGGTCCCGGTCCTGTGGGGGCGTGAACGGCTGGCACAGCTCGTTTTCGACCGAGGAAGGGGAACTTGAGCGGGAATCCTCTCAGGGCTCATCCTGGCGCCGGGCTCCTTTCTCCGTACCTCCCTGCGTTACCGCAGTCAGCTGAACGCCCCGGCTGCTGTCGGGTGGCGGTCGCTCCCCGTATAGTACGGAGACGTGTAGCCCTTTCCTGGCGTTCGCCGCTGTCTTTGAACCAGACTTTGCGAAAGCTCGCCCTGTCTGCATCGTGGCCAGGGCATAAATACCCGTCCCACCGGGGTTGGCCCTCCAGGTGCCGGCCGGCGAACGCGATGCGCTTGCCGGCTGCGCCACGGGGAAGCCGGCGGGGGCGCCCGACTTGTTCGCTCATCCCTGGCCGGACCGCGGAGACGAGCACGTGCTGGCGTTGGCGAGACTTCCGCTTCCGTGAGGGTGGCGATCGGTCAAACCATTCGAAGGCCAATGGCCTCACGCACCCGTACGATCGTAGCCTCCGCCCGGCTCCGAACCCTCCTTTCGCCGTCCTCCAGCACTTCCAGCACGTCGTCGTCCGTCAGGCGTTCTGCCGCCTCCTGAATTGGCCCGAGAAAGGTCATGAGGCTGCCCGCGAGATGCTGCTTGCATTCCACGCAGCCGATCTCAGCGGCGAGGCACCGGTGGGCGATACGCTCCCGCTCATGATACCGGGTAAAGAAGGTATGCAGGTGAAACACGTTGCACCCGTCGGGGGTGGGATGCCCGGGCAGATGACGATCTACCCGAAGGGGATCGGAAAAGGCTCCACCGACCTTTTGGCGGATCTGCTCGGGGGTGTCTGTGACGAGGATCGCCGACTCCTTTGTGCCGGATTTGCTCATCTTGCCGTTGCCTGTCAGCGACGGAACCCGGACCGCATTCTCCGGCAGGGGCCGAGGCTCCTGAAACACGGGACCGTGGCGTCCGTTGAACCGCCGCACGATCTCCCGGGCCAGCTCCAGGTGAACCAACTGATCCTCGCCCACCGGTACCACCTCGGCATTGAGCAACAGGATGTCCGCCGCCATCAGCACCGGGTAGCTGACCAGGCCCAGGTTGACGTTGTGAGGCTGGCGGCGGGTCTTCTCCTTGAACGTGGGGCAGCGCAGCAGTTCGCCAAGGGGTGTCGCCATGGCGAGGTACGTGAACAGTTCGCACACGTGCGCCGCGACCCCGGATTGGCGGTAGAGGAGCGTACGCCCGGGGTCGAGCCCCGCCGCCAGATAGGTCCGGGCCACATGCAGCGTGCGGACAAGGAGCGGATCACCGTCTGCGGCCTTGTCCGGCCCTCTGTATGTCGTCAACGCGTGGATGTCGGCGACGAAGTAGTGGCAGCGGTAATGCGCCTGGTAGTGCTGCAATCCATGCATGGCGCCGATGAGGTTGCCCACATGGAGTGTTCCCGTGGGTCGGATACCGGTGACCAGCACCGGCCGAACCGGTCGGTCACCCGGGGCAAGGTCACGCAGGCTGACATCCGAGCCTGTTTTCTCGGCCGTCTTTGCTTGCATGTTTTCGCCCCCCGAAAAACAAAGAGCCCTCCGTCCAGGGACGGAGGGCCGCGGTACCACCCTGATTCACCCGGCGCTTGTACCACAGCGGCTCAGGTGCGCTCATCGGTACGGGCGCTTTTGCGGGCGCCGATACCTGCCCCGTGGTAACGGCGGGGCCCACCCGGTCCAGCCTACTGGCCCGGCAGCGCAGGCCATCCGGCGTTCGGCCGACGGCTCGAGAGCCCATTCACCTGCAACGGCCAGCGGCTTTGCACCCTACGCCGCTCTCTGAATGGCCGCTATAGCCAGGCTACTCGCCTCTCACATCGCCGTTGACGCAATGCGCTTTTTCTAAGTTTAGCCCACCGCCCCGGTACAATGCAAGTACATTTAGAGCCACACCTCCAGTCATATACTGGCCATACATGCGTATCTTGCAGGCGAGACGCCCAAGCTGACGGAGGACCACGCTGGATCGGTACGGGTGAAGCGACAGGTGTTGACAGGAGATGAGCAGGCCCTGCAACCGCAGGTGGGGTCGCAGCCCTTACTGGAGACCATCCACCAGCGGATGCACGCCGTCGAAGCCGAAGTGAAGAAAGTCGTCGTCGGCGTCGACCGGGCCGTCAGGCTCACCACGCTGGCGCTGTTTGCCCGAGGGCACGTCCTGCTCCACGGCCTGCCGGGGCAGGGCAAGACCCTGATGGCCACCTGCTTTGCGCGGGCCATCGGCGGCGTCAGCGAACGCTTCCAGGGCTCACCGGACTTCCTTTTCTCCGAAGCGCTGGTCTCGGCCTTCCCCGACGAACGCGGCGAACTCAAGTATTACGCCGGGAGGCTCCTGCGCCACGGCGAACGCCTCGGCATCGTCCTGCTGGACGAGATCAACCGCTTCATGCCCAACACCCAGGCGGGCTTCCTCGAAGTGATGCAGGAACGCAAGGTGACCACGGCCACCCGCACCTTTCCAATCCCCCACTTCCTGGGCATCGCCACCCGCAACCCCCTTGAAGCGGCGGAGACCTACCCCCTTCCCGAAGCCTTGCTCGACCGTTTCCTGATGCTCATCCGGATGGAGTACCCGGACCCCCAGGCGGAGCTGCGCATCATGACCGATCCAGCGTACCGGCGGATGGAGGCGGCGGCCGCCCTCGTCCAGCCCGTGGTTCACCTCGAAGAACTCAACGTGTACGCCGAGGCGATCGGCGCAAGCGTCCGGGTGAGCGAAGCGGCCGCTCGTTACATCCACCGCCTGGCCATGGCCACACGCAAACCCTCGGCCTTCGGCGTCCGCCTGAACGGCACGGGCAACGCGGACGAACACATCATCGCAGGGGTCTCTACACGCGGCATGGTGCACCTGAGAACAGCTGCCCAGGTCGCAGCCCTCCATGCCGGCAGGGAGTACGTGACGCCCCAGGATATCCATGACGTGGTCTTTGAAGTCTTCGAACACCGGATCTTCGTCAAGCCGGTCGTGCTCACCCAGCATCCCGAATTCGTGCGAACCCTGCTCCGGGAGGTGCTGCGCCGGGTCTGTGCTCCATGAAGTACGCCGAACTCGCCCGATCCATTCAACTGGTCGAATACCACCTGACGTCGCCGGCGGCGGGTTACCTGCCCGGCTACCACAGGGGCACCTTTGTGGGAACGGGGGGCCAGCTCGTCGGGTTCACGACGCTGCTCCACCGCATGGATCCGAAGAACATCGACATGGTAGCGACGCGCCGTGCCCTCTCGCCCGTGCCCCTCGTGCGGGTGTACCAGGTCCGGGTGGCGATCACCGTGGCCGTGCTGGTTGACCTGAGCGCCTCCATGGGGTTTGCCGGCCGCAGGAGCAAGCTCGCCGAAGCAGCAAAGCTCGCCGCCTGCCTGGGCTACTCGGCATGCCGATTGGGCGATCGCTTCATGCTCATCGGCTTTGCGGAACGGGTCGAACTGCACTTTCCGCCCAGGCGTTCCCTGGATTACCCGCTTGAGGCCGCCGCTGCCGTATGGGATTGCCGGCCCACCCGGCGGAACGTAGCGGCACTCCTTGAAGCCTGCTCGCTCCTGCCGCGCCAGCGCTGCCTTGTCTTCGTGATATCGGACTTGCACTTCGACAGGCCTGTGCTCGAACGCGCCCTTGCGTACCTTCGGGGCCATGACACGGTTCTCGCCGTCCTCTGGGATACGGGCGAGTACGAACAGCCCCAGGCGTGGGGCTGGACGGTGCTGCGCGACCCGGAAAGCGAGGAGCAGAGAGGCCTGTGGGTGCGCCCGGGGCTGGCCCGCTCCTTTCAGGAAAGCTTCGAGGCCCGCCGCCTTCAGCTTCTGTCGCTGTGCCGGTCGTTCGGGGCTGGGGCCCTCTTTCTATGGGATGGTGCCGACCCGGCCGAGGTGGTGCGGTTCTTTGTGCGCCGAAGGGGATAGGGGCAGGTGGTGGCCGGCGCCCTCGATCCCGCTGGCCCTGCTGGCCATGGTCATGGCCACACTCCCTGTTCTTGCGACCGTGCACACCATGCCCCTGGTGGCGGTGGAGTGGCCCCGAGGTTTCGGGTACCTGGTCGGGGATCTGCTCGAGGTTGAAGCGAGCGTGAGGGTGCCGGCCGGCTTCGAACTGGAGGCGCGGAGCGTTCAGGCCCAGGATCTGCCCAACTGGCTGGAGATGCGGGAGGTGACCTGGCAACGGCAGGACTCCCGGGATTCGGTCGTGTACCGCTTGCGGTGGGTCTACCAGATCTTCTTCACCCCGCCGCAGGTGACGGCTCTGGAGGTTCCCCCTCGTGCCGTGCGCTTCCGCTCCCTCCAATCGGCAGAACCGCTCGACGTTGTGATTCCCGCCGTTCAGTTCACCATGTCGCCGTTGACTGAACCACTTGGCGAGACCGGACCGCTCGGCGAGATGGAACCGGACTGGCGCATGCCCGAACCCTCCGCCCGGTGGCTCTGGACGTGGGCCGTAAGCCTGGGCGTCTTGCTGGCCCTGTGGGGAACAAACGTTCTTGTTCGGCGGCGGTACGTTCGAAGGGGCGTCTTCTGGCTGGCGCTCCAGAGAGTGCAAAAGGCAAAGGCCCTCGAGGACCCTGAGGCGATGCTCGTGCTCCACAAGGCCCTGGAGCAGAAGGCCGGAGAGGCGATCTTCTCCCACGACCTGCAGGCGCTGTTCGACCGGTGGCCGCCGGCTCTATCCGCCCGGGAGGAGCTGAGCCGCTTCTTCGAGATGTCCGAGGCCGTGTTTTTCGCAGCCCCCGGGGGCACGGCCCTTGGGGCGGCAGGCTGTGGGGCCGTCAGCCCTGGAGCGCCTCATTCTGCCCCGGCAGGATCCGTCCCGGCGGAGTGCCTGGAGGTGGCCGGCCGGCTTTCCCGGCGCCTGGCGACGCTCGAACGGCGCACCAGGGATGGGAGCCGGTGAGGCGGCGATGCCGGCATGGAATTCGCCAGGCCGTGGTTCTTGGTGCTGGTGCCGCTCAGCCTGCTGCCGCTTTTGTGGCGCAGGCGGTGGACGGTTCGGCCGTTCTCAAGCTTCCTGGTGCTTCCGCGGGATCGCCTCTCAGAGTTCATGGCCCGGCTTGAACGGGTCCTGGGCGCGCTGTACGTGGCCGCCGCGGTTCTGAGCCTGGCGGAACCCCGGAGCCCGCCTCGTACCACCATGCATTGGACCCGGGGGGCGCGCCTGGCCTTCGTGCTCGACCAGAGCGCCAGCATGTTCGCGCCGTGGAGCGGAAGCAAGGGGGCGGGCAGCTCAAACAAGGTGGCGATCGCCCTGGAAGCCATCGCTCGGTTTTCGGAGCGACGCCCCAACGATGCGGTGGGCCTCATCGGGTTCGGCGAGTCGAGCATCCTGTATGCATATCCCACCACCGACCACAGCCGGCTTACGGAGGCCCTTGAGCTGGTTCAATCCGACCTGGGTGGTACCGTCATCGATTCCGCGCTGCTGCGAGCCCTCGACGTCCTGAAACAAGAAGCGGATGGCGTCGGGAGCCAGGCGGTGGTCCTGCTTTCCGACGGAGAGGGGCGGGTGCTGCAACCGGAGGCGCTTGCCAGGCGGTTCATCGACGAGGATGTTGACCTCTACTGGCTGTTGATTGATGGCGGGGCGGTGCCTGCGTCGGGCATGCGAGGCCTGATGGGGGCCCTGGGGCCGAGGGGGAGGACGTTCGTGGTGAGCGAGATTAGCGGGATGCAACTTGCGCTGGACGCCATTGGCAGGCTGGCGAACCACCCCATCCGGGTGCGGCGATGGAGCGAAGGCCGCGCCTGGGCGGAGCCGGTGAGGGTGGCCGCGCTGGCCTGCCTGCTCTGTCTGGGCGTGTTCGCGTTGGGTGGGCGAGCCGCGCCCGGAAGGGAGCGACCGCAACGTCTCGGGTGAGGGCCATCCCGTGGACTCGGGTGCTTGCGGTGCTCGTTGCCGCCAATCTGCTGCTGTTGGGGCACTCCATCTGGCGGTATCGCCAGGAGCGCGCTCTTCACCGGGCGCTTTGGCCTGCAACGGCGGAAGCCTATGCCGGCTTGCTCGGAACGGCCGGCGCCATCCGGGACCGGCTGCTGTTCAACCTCGGCAACCGCTACTTCGAGGAGGGAATCCGCTCAAACAGGCCCGATATGGCAAGCAAAGCGGCCGCGTACTACCGCGAGGCGCTTCGTCTCAACCCGGAGCTGCTGGAAGCCAAGAAGAACCATGAGCTGGCCAGCCGGTTCCTCGAGACAATCGCCGAGCCAGGTGAAGGCGAAAGCCGCACAGAACGAGGCGGGACGCGCCCCTCGCCGTTTCCCCTCGAACCCACTGATATCTGAGCGGGAAGCGCTGCCGTGGTGCGTCTGCTGGGGGGGCGGGCTCAGCTTCACTCGATCAAGCGGGGGTGCTACCTGCTGGCCCTGGCTCTGTTCCTGGCCGGGGCGCTGAAGCCGGTTCTGTACCGGAACGCCAGGGCCATCGACTACCTCGTGGTCTTTGACGTAAGCCTGAGCATGACCACGGAGGATTATGTGGCTGGTGGCGCCCCGAAGAGCCGGCTTGAGATGGCCAAGGAGCAGTTCAGGCGAATCCTGCCCCGCCTCCCGCCGGAGTCCCGCATCACGCTTGCCGGTTTTGTTGGCGCCAGGGTGCAGGTTTTCCTCTGGTCGCGGCCGGTGCAGGATGTGCACGCCATTTACACGGCGCTGAACGTGATTCGCTGGGACAACGTATGGGACGCGGGCAGCCGGGTTGACCTGGGGGTGGAGGACATCGCGAGACGGGCGTTTGGCAGCAGCCCCCCTCGGCCCAACCTGCCGGCGCCCCTCAACGTTTTCTTCTTCACGGACGGAGGCAGCGACAGCATAGGCCAGCGCCTGGCATTGCCGGGCGGAGACTGGCTGCGGGAGAACCTGCGCGTGACCTTCGTCGGGGTCGGGCGGCCTCGGGAGTCACCGGTTCCCGCGTTGACGCCAGGCAGGGCAAGGGACTGCCTGCGCAAAGCGACGGGAGAGTGTTTCACTTCGAGCCTCAACGAGGAGACGCTGCGAGCGCTGGCGGCGATGGTCGGCGGGAGGTACGAGCCGCTGCGGGACGAAGATGGCGGGCGGTTGAGGCGGCTTTTCCTGGAGAACCCGCTGAAGGGCGCTGAGGTGCGGGTGCCGCAGGACGTTGGCTGGCTGTTCGGGCTCGCTTCCCTGGCTGTGTTTCTCCTGTGGATTGTACTTTAAATAGAAAGGGAAAGCCGGAGCCCGAAGACCCCGGCCTTCCCGGACGGGCCTGCCCGCGCCTGCGGGCACACACCCTACCTCGCCGGCCGAGACCCCACCCGACCCCTCAAACTCCGAGCAGCCCACGCCACACCGTGGCGCCGAAGAGCAGGCTTGACCGGTGCAGCCCGCTCGGCCTACCATCAGAACCGTGGGCCGGAGACCGACCTGACGTCCAGCCGCCAGGCATCCGTGGTTTGCCTGAAGGCCATACTTCAGTGCAGAGGAGGGGAGCCTTGCCGTGTCATCGGCATCCTCGTCCCGACCCCCCAACGCCGCCGATCAAGCCAACCGCAGGCGGGCCGCGGAGGTGACGCTCCGGCTGTCCGAATTCGATGTCCCGCCGATTCACGACTGCCTGGTTGTCGGCAAGCGCGCGGCGGTGGGCCCCGAAGGAGCTCGCCGGATGGTGGAAGCCGTCTCACCGGGACAGTACGAGCTGATCCGGGTCGAACACCCCGACGCCGAGGCCGTCGTCGTGCGCAAAAGCCTGCTTCGGCTTCTTCCCGAGGACAAGCTGGTCCCCATGCTGCTCGACGAGTTTTCCCGTGTGGGAAACGATCGGCTGGCCTTCAAAGTCCAGGTCCAGGTGGTCTTGCAGGTGACCCGGGAGCTGGAGCTGTGATGCGAACCGTTGGCGAGTGCATGCAGACGCCCGTCGTGACCATCTCGCCCGACCGTTCCGTGGAGGATGCCGCCCGCCGCATGGAGCTAGCGGGTCTCTCCTGCCTGCCTGTCGTCGAAAGCGGCCAGCTCGTGGGCGTGCTGACCGTTCGGGGCATCCTGGCCTGCCACCCGAACCGGCTCGTGGCCGACGCCATGAGCAGCCCCGCCATCACCATCGACCCCAACGCCTCCGTGTGGGAGGCCCGCCGGCTTTTCCTGCGGCACCTGGTGGAGGAGCTGGTCGTAGTCGAGGGCCCAACGGTGCTGGGCACCCTGAGCCGCTTCCGGGTCGAGACGGAGATCGCGCGGTACATCGACCCCTTGACAGAACTTCCTCGCCCCGACCTGTTGAAAGAGCAGGCCAAAGCCCTTCTCCACGCCGGCCATGAGCTCGCCGTCATCTTTCTCGACCTGGACAGCTTCGGCATGGTCAACAAGCTCTACGGCCACATCCTGGGCGACGCGGTGATCAAGCAGGCCGCCGGGCTGCTCCGCAGCGCCACCGACCCGGCGTGGGACGTGCTGGGGCGCTACGGGGGCGATGAGTTCGTCATCGTCACCCGCCGCTCTGCCCGAGAAGCCCGAGCGCTGGCGCGTCATCTGGTGGAGCGGCTGTCGTCGGAACTGAAGGCCGGGGACTCGGTGGTGACCGTATCGGCAGGCGTGGCAGGAGGCCGGCGCCACCACGCCCGGGACGGGATCGCACCCGGACGCACCCTGGACGACCTGATGAACCTGGCCAGCCTGCGTTCGACGCAGGCGAAAAAAGAGGGCCGGCCGGTCGTGGGCGAGACCACCGTAACGCAGCGCTCCTCGTAACTCCGGGCACAGGACGTGCGCTACAGGTCACGCGATATCGCTGCGCTCGGCTCGCAGGTCACGCCCCTGCACCCACCCGCCACACTCCAACAGCCTTGGGACCCAAGCGCAATTCCCCGCCCGGCTCTCCTTCGACCGCCCCGCCGGTATAGA
>JBFMCJ010000075.1 GCA_040754675.1 Bacillota bacterium | reverse complement strand
TACCACGACATGGTGGCCATTGGCAAGCTAAGCGGCGCATGTTTACTGTATACATCTCGGGGCTTCTTGATGGTTTGAAACCCCGTCATTTCGGGAAGCGTGCGAGTTGAGGAGTTCGCAACTTCGGGCTAGCGCCCGGGTCAATCCGGCCAACCCCGACTTGCTCGCGGTGTAGGCTGGAACGAGGATGCCGCCCTGGAAGGAGAGGACGGAGGCCACGTTGATGATTTTGCCGCGGCCCCTCCTCAACATCCCGCGCCCGATGAGCTGGCACAGGTGGAACACGGCCGTGAGGTTGAGCCGCAGCACCGCGTCCCAGTCGGCGGGGTCGTATTCGTCCGCGGCCGCCCGGCGGATGATGCCCGAGTTGTTGACGAGGATGTCAACCGGGCCGAAGCGGGCCTCCACGTCCTCGACTAGGGCGGGAAGCTTCTCGATTTCCGAGAGATCGGCCACGACGGCCAGACTGCGCCGGCCCATCCGGGCGATCTCGCCGGCCACCGCTTCCAGCCCCTGCCGGTTGAGCCCCACCACCGCCACATCGGCCCCGGCCGATGCCAGGGCGAGAGCCATACCCTTGCCCAGGCCCCTGGCGCCACCGGTTACGAGGGCGATACGCCCGTCCAAACGGAACAGCTCGAGCGCGTTCAACTAAAGCCCTTCCTCCCGCCTTAGCATGCCGACCGCCTTTTGAACCCATCCGACGCTGGGGTCCAGAACCGGAGCCTGGGTCCGGTGGTGCCCAGCCAGGAACCAGAGGTAGTAAGTGGTATAGCCCGGCGCGGACACCACGGTATGGTAGCCGCGCGCGATCTTGAGAACGCTGCGGTCCACCACGCGGTGCATCTCGTCGATGTCCCGGGCGTCCGTGTAGAGCATGGTGAGCCCGAAACCTTCCGGCGGGGCGACCCGGAAGTAGTAGATCTCCTCCATGAAGGCCGATTCAGGCAGCCGGTCCTCCTCGTGCTTATGGGGCGGGTAGGTCGACCAGTTGCCGGAGGGCGTATAGGTCTCCCCCACAATCAGGCGCTGGACCTTCCTGTCCGTGTTTACCAGGATTTCATGGTACCGGCGGGCGAAGTTGTCGGCGCCCCAGACCCCCGTCTGCACCTCAGCCGGGGTGATGAGGAACGGAACGGCCCCCTCCACCCTGTCGGCCACGGCACTGCAGACGGCGACCTCCGCCGAACCTCCCGCCGACGCGGCCACGCTGTAGCCCGTCCCCGGAGGGAGGTAAACCGCCCACGGCCTACCCTGGAACGGGTTCGCACGTCCTCCGATCCGGTCGAATCGTTCCCTGCCGGCCTCCACCGTCACCCGGCCGCCCAGTACCACAAACATGGCTTCCCGGTCGCCCGTGGATCCGGCGTATATCTCGTCCCGGTCGAGCCGCAGTTCGGCAAAATCGAGTAGCTTGCACGGATTGTGTTGCAATCGTACCAGGCCCTTTTGCTTCGGCAGGACCTCGAAGTGCTGCATCCGGCCACTCCCCTTTCTAAAGCCCATACTCGTGCAAGTCCCTAGAAGAGCCAGGGCAGCCTGACATCTTTGCCAAGCAGCCGTACCAGGGCCTCGAGGAAGAAGTAGTCCCCGTAGAGCGTGGACTCCCGAACGCCCCGCCCTCTTGGCAGATCGGCCACGGCCTCGGCGAGGAGCCCCTCCTTTTCGTCCGGAGCCCGGTAGCGCTCGGCCAGCCGGCAGACCATCATCCGAGCCGCGCCTCGATAGTCCTTGGCGAGCCCTCCCCCGACGTGGGCGGCGAGCTCCATCAGGCCGCAGGCGGCAATGGCCGCCGCCGACGTGTCGCGCGGCTCTTCGGGGTCCGACCGGTCGAGATCCCAGTAACACACCCCGTCTTCGGGCAGGTGCGACAGGAAGTACCCCGCCAGCTGCTGCGAATGACGTAGAAATCGAGCCTCCCCGCTCAGCCGGTAGGCCAGCGCGAACCCGTAGAGGCCCCACGCCTGGCCACGCGCCCAGGTCGATCCGTCCGAATGGCCCTGGTGCGTCCGGCCCCCGACCGGCTGGCCGCTCGCCACATCGAAGAAGAAAGTGTGATACGACGACCCATCCCCGCGCACCAGGTATCGCCCGACGGTGAGGGCGTGGCGCATCGCCCGGTCGTAGAGCAAGCGGTCGCCAGTCTCCCCGTGCGCCCAGAACAGCAGGGGGATGTTCATCATGCTGTCGATGATGGTCCGGCCCGCTTCCTGCGGGTCGTCCGGGGCTCCCCAGGCCTGAATGAACTGGCCCGGTTGCCGAAACCGGGAGGCAAGTGCGGATGCCGCCCGAAGCGCCCCGGCTCGGGACTGCTCGTCCCCCGTCAGCCGATACTCGAGCACCCGGCTCGGGAGAAACAGCATGCCCAGGTCGTGGTCCACGCCTACCCCGGCCGCCAGTCGTTCGTCGAAGGTGGGCCCCAAGCTTCGGGCGAGGTCGCGGATCTGATCCCACCGGGTCAGCTGATACGTGAGCCACAGCTGCCCGAGCCAGAAGCCCGTGGTCCAGCCGACGTTGCCCCCGAGACCAGCCGAATAGTCAAGGTGCGCGGTGACGTCTGGAGGGAACCTCTCCCCGAACCGTACGGCATTGCGGCGAACCTTCTCGGTCACGCCTTGAAGGGTCTTCTCGAAATCCTGCACGTCCATCCCCGAACTCCTCGTCGCGACAGCTTTTCTGCTGATGAGCTCGAAAAGGGTTGGCCACTCATCCAGCCACCTTAACCCAGACGTTCTTAAGGCGGGTGTAGGCCAGTATGGCCTCGGGCCCCCCTTCCCGTCCGAACCCGCTCCACTTGGTACCTCCGAACGGCACCTCAAACCCGAAGGCGGCGCTGCCGTTGATGGTGACATGGCCCACATCCAGAGCAGCCGCCACCGCGTGAGCGGTGCTCAGCTCGTCGGTCCACACCTCAGCAGACAATCCGTAAGGGCTGTCGTTGGCCAGGGAAACCGCCTCCTGTACGCTGTCGACTGGAATCACGCTGATGACCGGGCCGAAGATCTCTTCGCGGACGATCCGCATGCCGTTGTGGCAGTCCGCAAAGACCGTGGGGGCAACGAAGAAGCCGCGTTCCCCCACGCCCTCGGGCCGACCGCCGCCCGTCACGAGCCGAGCGCCCTCCTCCCGCCCGAGCTGGATGTAGCGCATCACCTTGTTGTACTGCTTCTTGGAGGCGACCGGCCCCAGGTCGACGCCGGCCCAGGTGCCGGGGCCGACTTTGATGGCCCGGACCCGCTCCACCAACCGTTCGATGAAGGCGTCGTAGAGCTGCCGCTGGACGTACCACCGGGATCGCTGGCCGCACGACTGGCCAGCGTTCCACGTGAGCGCGCCCACCGCCGTCCGTATCGGGCCCTCGAGAGCGGCCTCATCCTTCACGAAGACCAGGACCGGGGCCTTGCCGCCGAGCTCCATGGAGATGACGGGGGTGATGTGGCGGGTGGCCGCCGCGAGAATCTCCCGGCCCGTCTCGACCGAACCCGTGAAGACAATCCCCGCCACCCGGGGATCATCCACGAGAGCGCGCCCCACGGTCGGGCCTGCTCCGGGCACCACGTTGAGAACTCCCGGCGGGAGCCCCTGCTCCTCGAACAGCCGGGCCAGCGCCAGCGAAACGAGCGAGGTCTCCTCCGCCGGCTTGACGACACAGGTGTTGCCTGCGGCCAGGGAGGGCGCCACGCTCCGACAGAAGACGTCCAGGGGGTAGTTCCACGGCACGATGTGCACGGTGACGCCCAAGGGCTCCCGCCGGACGTAGTCCAGCTGGCCCGGCCCCAGGTCCACCGTCATACCGGTCAGCTTGTCAGCCAGCCCGGCGTAGTACTCGAGGTAGCGAGCCGCTGCCTCGACTTCAGACCGGGCCTGGTTGAGCGGCTTGCCGATTTCCCGCGTCAGCAGCCGAGCCAGCGGCTCGACGTGCTCGCGGACCGACGCCGCGACCTGGCCGAGTAGCCGTCCTCGGCGGACAGGGCTCCATTGGGCCCATTCACCTGGCAGCGCGCGGCGCGCCGCCTCCACCGCCGCCGAGGCGTCGTCGGAGCTGCCCCAGCTTACCTCCGCGAAGGGCTCTTCCGTGGCAGGATCGATGACCGGGACCCTGGTGCCATCCGACCCCTCCCGCCACTTGCCTGCGATGTACAGCCGCGCGGGATACTCCAATGGTGATCCCCTCCCCAGCCTCACCCGGAAACTTCTCCACGGCCTCACCGCGAACGCTCGATGAACTCCCAGATGATGCCATCCGGATCCTCGAAGTAGACGATGCGCACGCCGGGGGCCACTTCCTGGACGGGAAAGCGCACGCGGACGCCCTTTTGCTGAAGCTCCCCGACCCGGGCGTCGATATCCTCAACGGCCATCGCGACGTGCTTCCATCCCGTCAGGTGGTACTCGACCGGCCCGGGGGCCGAAGTGGGCCGTTCGAACTGGAACAGCTCCAGGCTAACGCCCCACACCTCCACTCCGGCGGCTCGGAGGGCGCAGCCCGGCAGTCCAAAGACCAGGTCATTCTGGGGGCCTTCCAGCCGGTCTTTGCGCCACAGGAACCGCCCGCCCAGCGTATCGCAGTAAAAGGCAAGGGACCGGTCCAGATCCCGCACCGTCAGCCCAATGTGGTCAAGCACGCCGGCAGCCCCTTTCGCCCTTCAGCCCTTGATGGCGCCCGCTGTCAAGCCTTCGATGATGCGCTGGGACCCGATAACGAAGACGACCAGCAACGGAAGCACGCTCAGGGCCGTTCCCAGCATGAGGGCGCCCCAGTCGGTGGAGATCATCCCCTGCAGGGACCGAAGCGCCAGCGGAAGCGTGTAGGCCGGGCGCTCCTTGAGCACGATGAGCCCGCCCAGGAAGTTGTTCCACTGACTCACGAACGTGATGATGCCCAGCGTGCCCAGCGCCGGCTTGATGAGGGGTACAACGATGCTGCGGTACAGCCTGAACTCGCTGAGGCCGTCGATTCTTCCCGCGTCCAGCAGGTCCGGCGGAATGGCGCTCACGATGTACTGGCGCATCAGGAAGATGCCGAACGCTGACGCCATGCCCGGTATGTAAAGCGCCCGGGGCAGGTTGGCCCACCCCAGCCACTTGATGATGAGGTAGTAGGGAATCATCCCCAGCAGTGACGGGATCATCATCGTGGCCAGCAAAAACGCGAACAGTTGCTCGCGCCACTTGAACTCGTACATGGCGAAGCCGAAGCCGGCGAGGCTGCAGAAAGACAGCGTGGTCACCGTCGCCATGACCGAGGTGTAGACGCTGTTCCAGGCATTGCGCGTGAACGGCAGCGCCTCCACCAGCCGCCGGTAGTTCTCCGGCGCCTCCTTGCCAAACCACAGCGGCGGCGGTGCGCTGAAGATGGTGCTGCGATCGTGGGTCGCCAGCACGAACATCCAGTAAAAGGGGAACGCCGCGACGACGGCCATCGAGACGAGCAGCAAATAGACGAGCCCTTTGGTCAGCAGAGAACGGGTCGTGGCCACTGTTTCGTCCCCCCCTTTTTCAACTGATCTGCCGTTCCAGCGCACCGCGGCCGAACGCTTTGACGTTGAGGTACGTCAGGACGCCGATGGCCAGGACCAGCATCCAGGACATGGCGGCTGCCGACCCCATGTACAGCCACTCGAAGCCGGTTCGGTACAGGTACAGGACCGTCGTGAGGCCCGCCTGGCCCGTACCCCCGGTGCCGTTCGTCAGGATGAACGGCTCGTCGAAGAGCTGCATCGTTCCGATGATGGTCATGGTCACCGCGAAGAACATCGTCGGCTTGAGCAACGGCACCGTGATCCACCGGAACTGCT
Source organism: Bacillota bacterium (assembly GCA_040754675.1). Classification (NCBI taxonomy): domain Bacteria; kingdom Bacillati; phylum Bacillota; species Bacillota bacterium. The sequence continues at coordinate 6,129 of JBFMCJ010000075.1, read as the reverse complement.
GATACGCACTGGCGCCATCCACCATGGCGGCCTCATACAGGTCCCGGGGGATGGTCTGCAGCCCCGCCAGGTAGAGCACCGTGTTCCAGCCGAGCCACCGCCAGACCAGCAGAATGGTGATGGCCGGCTTGATGAAGGCGGGTTGCCCCAGCCAGTTGATGGGCAGCTCGGCATCAAAGAATCGGAACAGCCAACCAAGAGCCGGCGTCTTTTCCATCCACATCAAAAGAGCGTTGAGCACGCCGTACTGGGTGCCGTAAATGGTGGAAAAGATCATGGCCACCGCGACCGTCGAGGTGATGTACGGCATGAAATACGACGACGTGAAGAAGTTGCGCATCCGCACGAGCCCCGAGTTCAGGACGAAGGCCAGGGGAATCGCGATAAGGTGCTGGGGCGCTCCCGATATGACCAGGAGCACCAGGGTGTTACACAGCGACTGCCAGAACCATGGGTCCGTGAGCAGGTAGGTGTAGTTCTCGAACCCAACCCACTCCATCGTCTTGAGGCCGCCGACTGCGTTCCAGCTATGGAACGACAGGTAAAACGAGAAGGCGATCGGATACAGACTGAAGATGGCAAACAGGATGTAAAACGGGCTGATGAACAGGTATGGTGCTGCCCGCCGCTGCCACCAGCTCCAGCGCACGGACAACGACGCGACCGACTTCAGGGCCGGGAACGCGTTGACGATCTCCATGGACTCAATCTGCATGTCCTTGCGCAACGTCAGGAGCCGGATGAACTTCCAGGCCGCTTCCTTGTTTTTGGACTGCTCGGGAATGGCCCAGAACGTGCCGCCCCAGCTCACGTAGGTGTTTTCGGGAAGGTTGCGGACGCCCCACTTGCCGGCCGTGTCCGGTGCCATCCAGTTCTGCAGGTGGCCCTGGAGCCACGAGCCGGAGATCTCCACAGCCGCGGTGCCCCGCTTAAAGACCTCGAACCACTCGTTGGTCCACGCCGTGATGCGGGCGTCCAGCCCGGGCTTGCGGATCTGCTGGGCGACCGTGAACGCCTTGACGAAACGCGGACTCTCGACGGAGGGGAGCCCGCGGGCGTCGAAGTAGACACCCTCACCTTCCGGAATGTCGCCCCGGATAATCGCGTCGGCCGCCGAGGCCGCGTGGGCGATCAGGAAGATGTCCGGCTTCTTGTCGCCGTTGACGTCTCGGGTGACCTTCTTCCCCAGTTCCACGAGGTCGTCCCAGGTCCCGACGGTGTTGATGTCGAGCCCGGCCGCCTGCAGAACGTCCTTACGGTAGAACATGCTAGCAGGGGCCGTATCCGTGGGAATGGCGACGATGCGGTCATTCAGCGTCGTCACCAAGCGCCACGCGAAGGGCACGAACTGGTCCTCCAGCTACCTCGCGTTGAAGGGCGGCTTGCTCAGATCGGTGAGCCCGCCTTGGCAATGAACCGCCCGAGATAGTAGATTTCAACCGCCACCACGTCGGGCGCGCCGGAGCCCGTAGCCAGCGCCGTCAGCAGGGCGTTGTGGTGGTCGGCGTACCCCAGCGTCTGGACCTTGATTTCGATGTCCGGATACAGTTTGGTAAACTCCGGTACCGCGGCCTTCATCAGGGAGTCCCAGGCTGGGAAGACGCCGACCGTGATCGTGGTCTTGGCCTGTACCGTCGCGCCGAGTCCGGCGATCGTGAGCAACGCTGCAAGCCCGATGGCAAGGCAGGCCCTTCGAGAGCCCCGAATTACTGTGCACCGCTCCCTTCTACGTCTCACGAAACGATCCCCACAACGTAGCCAAGTCGCGACAGGAGATGTTCCCGTCTCACCGCCCTCGGCCTGGACATCGAATCCGACGGCACGAGAGATGCCCCCGCCTCGGCACCTCGTCGAGCGGCAGTTGGAGTACGGCGCCCGACGCGCCGATCACGGCAACGACCTGCCCGTCGTGACCGAGGATCGCAGCTTCCACGTAGCGGACGCTCTCCTCGTTTTCGATGTCATCGACGCGAGGTGGTGGATCCGATGCAGATCGGCAGGATTTCCTCGGCGGTCTTGCGGTGTTGGGCATCTTCGGCTCGAGCTTGATTCGGGAGAGGAGCCACTTCGGCTGGCTCTGAGGGAGCGCCGCCGGGAGGGCCGCGTCGATGATTTGAAACACCCGCTCCACGGACTGGACGGGGGCAACACCGCGACGTGCCCTGGCTTCGCTCTGCCTGGTTTGTCGTGCGTCTTGCATGTTGATACTCCCGTCTCTACAGCCAGCGTGTAAGCGAGTACGACGCCTCTGCACACTTTCCTTCCTTACTGAACGCGGGTGACGGTGAACTGGGGGAGTTTGCTGCCACACGGGGCCAGGGAGGCCAGGCAGATGGGGGGAAGCAACTGCTCAAGCCTGACGCTGCGCCGGCAGGTGGCGGGCTACCTTGGCAGGAAATCGCGTCATGACGCCATCACCGATGGCGCTAATGGCATGGTCCGGGCCATCTGACCCTCTCGACGATGGCGGAAAGCCAACAACTCCTCTTCGACCTTCCCGACCCGCTCGCCCTCGCCCCCCGGCAGGGGGGATACATCCGCGCCGGCCCCGAAAGCTTGAACGTCTGTTCGCCTGGGTCCGCATGAGTTTGAGAGAATCTCATTTCCATGCGGTTTTGCCAGCTCACCAGTCCTCGCCTCCCCGGCCTAATCCGGATGAGTCCCGGCGAGCTTTTTGGCCAGTATTTCGGCACATTGCAGCGTCTATTGTGGCAGGGTATCCGATCCGGGCACCCAGTGGCCGGCGCACACGGCGGAGCGATCTACTTTAGGCGCAGGACCTTCGGGCACGGAAGCCAGCCCGGTCGCCGCCGAACCGCCTGCAGGCGCTGTTCGAGGCGCCGGCGCACCTGGGGCACGATCGCCGTGGCCCGATCCGCCGCGCGCCGGGACGTCCAACTGGCTGGGCCATTGCACTGTGACTTCCAACTGAGCATTCCTGTAAAGCTGGAGAACTGAGTTGACGTAGGAAGCCGCCCCCGCTACATCGGTTGCGGACGACGCCCCAATCACCCCGACCGTTGTAGGGAGGCGGCAAGTGTGGCAACCGATGGGCAGCAGCGACGCTCAGCGCTTTTGGAGGGGGCGGTGATCGTGGGGATCGACTGGCCAAGCAAGAGCACTGGGCCCGGATCACCGACCGGCTGGGGCATGACCCGATGCCACGCTTCGCTTTCCACAATAGCCGGGACGGCTTCCGGCGTCTAGTCGCCAGGATCGGCCAAGCACTGCGTGGGACAGGAGCGCAGCGGGCGGTGGCGGGCATGGAGGCCACCGGCCATTACGGCAAGCCGCTGCAGTATTTCTTGCGGTATGGGGTGCCGGAACTCGAGATCGCCGTGGGGCTGGCCAACCCCATGCACGTGCAGCGCCAGAAGGAGGTGATGGACAACAGCCCGAGCAAGACCGACGCCAAACGCACGGCGGTGATCGACAAGCTGGTGCGGGACGGCCACTTCCTGCACTGCCTGGTGCCGGAGGGCATCTATGCGACGCTGCGGGAGCTGGACTGACCCGTCAGCACCAGCGCCGCCAGCTCAACGGCGCCCTCAACCGCCTGCAGGGCTGGCTGGACATGGGATCTGGAAACCACTGCTTGAGGAAAGCTCTTGACAGGGAATCATGGGTGGGTGCCTCTCAGGTAAGGTCTGCGCCCGGCGTCCTTGATGCCCGGAGGAGGTGGCAAAAGGCAGCCACCACCCGGGGGTCGAACTGGGTTCCCGAGCCCGCCCGTATGACGTCGGCCGCCCGCTCGACGGGCAAGGCGTCCCGGTAGACCCGGCGAGTCGTCAAAGCATCGTACGTGTCGGCCAGGGCCACGATGCGGGCCGAGGGTGGAATGGTAGGCCCCTGCAGGTGGCTGGGGTACCCCGAGCCGTCCCACCGCTCGTGGTGGTGTAAAGCGACCTCGATGGCCGTCGTCAGGAAAGTCTGGGACAGGCCCAGCTCGCTTTTGAGCCGTTCGTCGGCCTGGCGCAGGATTTCAGCCCCGATGAGCGGGTGAAGCTCCACCACCGCACGCTCAGCGTGGTTGAGGGGCGCGGGCTTGAAGAGGATACCCTCCGGAATACTCACCTTGCCGATGTCGTGCAGCAGGCTGGCCGTACTCAGGGTGTCGATGAAGGGATCGTCTACAGGCACGTCCCACTCTGCCGCCTCCTGTAGCGCCCGGGCCAGCAGGACGCTGTAGTGGCTCACCCGATCCAGGTGGCCCTCAATGCCCGGGTCCCGGTGTTCGGCCAGGCTGGCCAGGGTGCGCACCGTGATACGCTGCGTGGCCCGAAGCTCGGCCACCCGGCGGCGCAGTTCCTCCTCGCCCCGCAGCAGGGGCGTGATGTCCCGCATGAAGCCGATGTAACCGGCCGGGCTTGTGGGGTCTCCGAGCCTCATCGTGGAGAAGAAGGCGTAAAACACCTCGCCGTCTTTGCGCCGGTTGATGAACGTCCCCTGCCAGGAACCCTTCGTTTCCAGGGACTCCCACATTTCCCGGTAGACCCCGGGCGGGGTGCGCCCGGACTTCAATATCCGCGGGTTTTGACCGAGCAGTTCCGCCCGGCTATAACCAGAAATCCGTTCGTAAGCGGGATTGACCTCCAGGATCCGGAGAGTCGCATCGGTGATGACCACCCCGTCAGGGGACTGGCGGAAGAGCATTTGAAACAGCTCCTCGGCGGACCCGACGGGCATGGAGATGGCGCCAGTCTGCCCCATGCGCGTCACCGGACCCTCTCGCGTCTGGGCTGGAGTGTGGTCATCGGCACCGCACCCGCCTCGACTACACGCTGCGCCAGGTCCGCCACAGAGGTGGCGTGTGCCGCCAGCTCCTTCGAGGTGTCCCCGACATCCTTGATTTCCCGGTGCAGTCCGGAGGCCGCCTCATCCACGCGCCGGGCGGAGGTCGCCGCATCTGCCATGAAAGCCACGATTTCCTGAAGGGCAGCCCCCGCCCGCTGGCTCTTTTCCGCGGCAGCCGAGGCGCGGCTTTGCCCCTTTTTGGCTATCTCCACGGCCTGTCCGGCCTCGTCCGTTAAGGTGGTCAGCTCCTGCTGCACTCTCCGCACCAGCTCCCGGGTCTGGTCGGCAAGCCGGCGGACCTCCTGCGCCACCACCGAAAACCCCTGACCCTGCTCTCCTGCGCGGGCGGCCTCAATGGCCGCGTTGAGCGCCAGCAGGTTGGTCTGGTCCGCCACCTCTTCGATGGACTGGGCGACCCGGCTGAGCCCGGCAATGCGCTGGGCCAGTGTCTCGACGTAACGCAGGGTCTGCTCGGCAGCCGACCCTGCCTGCAGTGCCTCATCGACGGCCCCTCGGGTGACGCTTTCACCCTCGGTGGCGGCCCGGGTTGTCTGGTCCACCGAAACCGCCAGCCGGCCCGCATCCGTGTCCAGCCCGGAGGCCGAGTTGGCCAGCGCTTGCACGGATGCGGCCATCTCCTGCGATAACGAAGCAAGGTGCTGGCTGAGGGAGACCATCTGCTCGGAGAGAGCGCGCAACCGGGCCTGATGCTCGCTTGCCTGCCGGTCGAGGTGCCGGGTCAGCTCTTGTTCCTGGTAGGTTTCGACGGCCAGTGTGGCATCGAACATCAACAGCTTGTGCAAACCCTTCAAGGCGGCCTGCTGATCGAGACCGGCCAAAACAGCCCTTCCCCCGCGTGCTCGTCGTGTCGCGGCGGACAGAAAGCCCCGCGAGGCGTTTTCCATCTCCCGCAGGGTATCTGTAATCTCCTCCCACAGAACGCCGTACGCCGCCATATACCAACCTGGTCTGAGGAAGACCCGTACGTGGGCTCGCCCGATGGCCTGACGCCGTTCGGTATAGCGGTCATCGACCCGACCCTGGAAAAGCTCAACCAGGTACTGGTGAAAGGTGCGTTTCAGCGCCGGGATGGTGGAGTAGGTTTCGATGATTTGCCGAAGCTCGGGTACGGCCGTGACCCGCTCATAGAAGGCCGAGGTGATCCGTTCGAGGCCGTGGCCACCGAGGAGAGCCCCGAGGGCCTTTACAGCCTCCAGCTCAGCCCCAGTCAACTGCAAAAAGCCCCGCGCTTGCCCCGCATCGACGCTGGCCACCCAGACTGTGCCGGCAGCCCCCTCGTCCCGGCGGGCGTCCGCTGCGCTCATCCCCCACCCG
>JBFMCJ010000074.1 GCA_040754675.1 Bacillota bacterium | reverse complement strand
AGCCACACAACCGGTTCAACCTGGCTGAACGTGCGCCGCAGGTGCTCGCCTGGGACGGTGGGCAACTGGAGCTGCCGAAGGGGCCCGACCCGTTCACCCAGACACCGCTCGTACTGGAGGTGCGGGAGGCCGAGGTGAAGGGGAAGGACGAGCAGGGCCGCCCGCTGTGGGTACGGGTGGGGCAGCGCGACATGCTGCTTTTCCCGCTCGAGGCGCTCGCCGAAGAGCCGGCGACGGTGGCCGCTTTCTACGCCGCCGTACTGGGCAAGGAGGCTCCTGTCCGGCGGGAAGTGACAGCTTAGGGCGGTCAGGGGCGAGCGGTCTCGGCGGGCTGCTGAGGCGGGCTGGCGGTCGCCACCACCTCGATCTCGACCAGACTACCGAGCACCACGAGGGCCTTGACCACCGAGGTGCGGGCGGGCGGATCGGCCGGGGCCCGGTGGCGGTAGGCCGCGTTCGTGGCCTCAAAGTCGTGAGCCCGGGCCAGGTAAACCGTCGCACGGCCCACGCTCTCCAGGCCCAACCCGGCCTGCTCCAGCGTCTCGCGGATGCGATCAAGGCAGGCTTCGCTCTGCCGCTCCGTTTGTCGGGGCGTGCTAGATGACGCCGGCGAGGGGTGTCAGCCCGGACACCCACACCAGGCTGCCGGCGCGTACCGTCCTGCAGGTGGCAGGCTCCGATCAGGCTGGCCCGCCCCGCCATAGGGGGATGCCGGCCACCCGTATCCTTTACACCGTGCCACCCTTTTTCGTAAGGTCACCTGTTGTCATTAAAAACCCGATCAGCTCGGCCATGACGGGCCGGTCGGTTCCACCAACTCACGCGCTCTCCTTTCGCACCGTCACGAACACCGGGCTGCTCCAGGCCATCTCGCCGTCGACTTGAACGACCCTCGCGTAGTAAGCGTGGACCCCGTCCGGCACCTCGTGGTCGACGAACTCTGCCGTCACGTCTTTGGGAGGTGCCGATGCAGCGCGCCAGATGCTCACGTGCTGGTCGACGCCTCCGGCCTCCCACCGGCGGGGATGGCGATCGATCTCCCCCAGCCGGCAATCGAAGGAAACGGGCGCGGCCTCGAAGTGCAGCCACGTCGCATCGTCTCCCTCTATAAGGAGTTCGAGGCCGTCGAAGTCCCCCGCCGTCATGGAGCGCCAGCGAGCGTGGCTCTCGTCCCACTCGAGCACCCCGTGCAGCGGGCAGTCGAAGGCAAACGAGCTGACGCCGACCAGCCGCCCGTCCTCGATCCGCAGCTGGCCGTCCCAGTTGGTTTGGCGTCCCCGCCCGCGCACCCGGGCGCCACCCCACGCCACCCGGATCCGCACCGGGCGGCCGGCGTCTACCGGTGCCGAGACCACGTTGGCCAGCGTGAGGCCGTCCCGCACCAGATCGACCCTCTCGACAGGTGCCGTACCCATCACGGCCACCTCCAGCCGGGGCGGGCGGGAGGTGGTGTACTCTTCTCCCATCCAGTGCCCGTCGGCCATCAGCGACAGGACGATCCGGGCGCCCGTGGTCGCATAGCAGCGCCGCGCTCTCAACGCCTCCCAGATGCCTTCCCGGGTCAGCTCCCGGGCGTAGACCGCCGCAAGCCCGCCCCGCACCGCAAATTCGTCGGCGGTGGCGGCGCTGGCCCCCGGGCGGCCCGTGTGATCGTCGCTTCCTCCGATGGCCCCCACCCGGTAGCCCCGGGCCAGCGCATCCTGCAGCAGCCACTCGAAGTGGCCGTGGGTGGAACAGACCTCCACCACCGGCTCCAGGGTCGGGTCGAAGAAGTCCAGGTTGGCGTGCCGACCGCCGACGTGGGGGATCACCATCACGTCGTGCCGCCCGTGGAACGTCTTGAGCAGCTCCGACAGCGGATAGCGGTCACTGTCCACGTCGGAGCGGTCCTCGACCTGCCAGTGGCTCGAACGGTGAAGCTCCGGGTCGTCGCCGAGGAAATAGACGTTGTGATCGCCGCCTGCCGGGGTCGTGCCGGACCACTCGTACCCGTGGAAAGTTACAAACCGGCCAGGCGCGTAAAAGGCCCTCACCTGCTGGCAAAGCCGATTCCAGAACGGCCGGGTCACCTGAAAGTCATTGGCCGCATGGGCCGCAAAGTCCAATCCCGCCACGTCCCTGGCAAAGCGGAAGTAATCCTCCACACTGCCCGTGCCGACCGTCTCCTCGCTCTGCCCGTGGATGTCGCCCCAGAAGAGTCGAAACGGGCTCTGGCGCACCCGGCAGAGAATCGGGTTGCTCTCCGCAGCCAGCCCCCCGTCCGCCCTTGCCCGAAGGCGCCATACGCCAAGTTCGAGCAGCACGACGCCCGATAGCCGGCGCACCCCTCCGTCGGCCGGGCCGAACCAGCATGGTAAGCTAAGTCCTCCGGCGCCTTCTACGGTCACGACGCCGGAAAAGCCTGCTGCCGGATTGCCCCACCGATCCTCGGCCCGCACCAGCACCTCGAATGCTTTCCCGGGCTCCACTTCGGAAGGGGCCTGGAGCACCAGGCGTGCCGGGGGACCGCTGACCACCTCGAGGGTGGTGTGGCCGGGCACCTCGACGAAGATGCCCGTCTCGAACGATTCCACCAGAACCTTGAACTCAAACTTCCGTTCACAGAACGTCTGGGCCCGTGACCCCTTGCTGCCGCGCCGGCGGTCGCCCAGTATGATGAGAACCTGGTCGCCCTCCTTCAACGACCCGTCGTAAATCCGGACGACGAGGGTGTGAAACCAGGGACGCAGGTGACCCTTGGGATCGTATGATACGGATGCCCTGGCGTCGCCTCGTACCTCAACCGTCACGTAGTCGTCCCCTTTGGGGTCGAGCGACTGCGGGCGGCCCCAGTCGCTGGCGAGGCGCCAGGCTACCTTCAACCGGCCGCCGCTGTCGACGCCGTAGCGGCCGACAGTGTAAGTGATGGTCCACGTTCCGTAACTGCCAGCCTGCACCGGGCCTGAGGGCGAGATCGTGGCATATCCATACCAGCGCGCGCGTTCTGCTGCGTCCAATTGGGCTCCCATATAGCCGAAGTGCCTCCTCCGTCGTAAGTCAGCAGGCTTGTTGTACCATCATCTGGTTTACTTCGACCGAGAGGCTTTGAAAGATCTTCTCCTGCAGCCGCACCAGCTCCGGCGCATACAGGTTGCGGGGTCTCGAGAAGTCGATGGCGAAGACTTCCTTGACCGAGGCGGGACGGGCTGAGAAGAGGAAGATGCGGTCGGCGAGGCTTACCGCCTCCTGCACACTGTGGGTGACGAAAAGAATGGTCTTGTGGGTCTCTTGATGAATCCGTACCAGATCCCGGATCAGAAGGCTACGGGTCTGGGCATCCAGAGCCCCGAACGGCTCGTCCATGAGCAAGACGTCGGGGTCGTAGGCAAGCGCCCGGGCAATGGCAACCCGCTGCTTCATACCGCCTGAGAGGGTGTGGGGGTAGGCGTTTTCAAACCCGGCCAGCCCGACGAGGTGAATGTACTCCATAGCTCGCCGGTTGCCCTCCTTCAAGGGCACCCCGGCGATGTCGAGCCCGAAACGGACGTTACCCAGGACGGTCTTCCAGGGAAACAGAACGTATTCCTGGAAGACGATACCCCGATCAGGCCCCGGCCCCTGGATGTCCCGCCCGTCCAGCCGGAGCCGTCCCGAGATGGGTCGCTCAAAGCCCGCGACCATGTAAAGAAACGTGCTCTTACCGCACCCGCTGGGGCCCAGGAGGACGGCGCACTCCCCAGCGTGGATTTCGAGGTCGAGGTTCCTGAGGGCGACTACCTGGCGCCCATCGTGGGGGCTGACGAATGTCTTGCTTACGCGCTCGGCGACAATCTTGGCAACGCCCATACCGTCTACTCCATCTACTCCATTCCCCGGACGAGGCCCCACCGCTGCAACGTGCGAACCTCAAGTGTCCCGAAAAGGAGGTTTTCAAGGAGAAAACCCAGGATGGCCAGGACGAAGATGCCGGCGTACATCACCTCAACCTGCAGAAAGGTGCGCGCTTCGAAAATCATCAGACCCAGGCCATAGGCTGTCGCGGCCAGCATCTCTGCGGCTACCAGGGCCCGCCAACCTGAAGAGAGTCCCAGTTTGAGGCCGGTGATGAGGTGCCCGAGGCCTGCTGGCAGGATCACGCCGAAGAAGAGCTGCCGGGTGTTGGCACCCATGATACGAGCTGCCCAGAGATGCTTTTGATCCACGGAACGCACGCCCATCGCAGCGTTGTAAATGATGGGGAAGATGGCCGTAAAGAAGACGATGAAGATGGGTGTCGCGTTACCGATGCCCAGCCACAGGATCGCGATCGGCACCCAGGCCAGGCTGGGAATCGGGATCAGGATGCTGAGGATGGGGGAAAAGAAGGCGTGCGCACGCGGTGACATTCCCACGAGCGTGCCAAAAGGCACTGCGACCGCCGCGGCCAGCAGAAACCCTACCCCCAACCGGTAAAGGCTCAGGGCCATGTGGCTCCACAGGATGTAGCCGCCCTGTGGGCCGGCCATCTGAATGACAGTGGCGACCACCCGAGAGGGAGGGGGAAATAGCACGGAGCTGACAAGCTGGAGCCGGGCGAGGGCCTCCCAGATCACAGCCAGTGTGAGAATCGGCCCAATGAAGCGCACGGCCCGGCGTCCCAGCGTCAGGGGCAGGGGCCATCCGGGACGGACCGCCCCCACCCCCGTTCCCATCTGTTCCCGAACAGTGCTCATGCCAGCCGTCCTCCGAGGCTCTTCACTGTTCGGTGAGGGCGCGCTCGACCACTAGCTGCATGGCTTGCGCGAGGGGCCTCGGGTCGAACGCCACCTTCCAGTCGATGTTGGCCGGAGCCCTGTTCTCCCTGACCAGGAAGCGGTGAACCTCAATGGTGTCACGAATGAGGAACGGGTGCAGCCACGGTTCGTAACGGTCGTGCTTGAGAGCCTGCGTATAGGCGGTCGCGGGGATGTCGATACCCCGTTCGGCCAGTGCCTTCGAGATGATTTCGGCTGCCTCGGCCGGTTTCTCAGTCATGAAGGCCAGGGCCTCAATCCAGCCGGCGAGAAATCGAGCGACCAGATCCGGGTTTTTCTCGACCCACTCGCGGCGTGCCACGACCCACACCGGGTTGGTCACGTATCCTTCAAAGTCGAAGATCTCCCTGGCAATGCCTTTTGCCACGAGAATGGCGGGAATGGGCTCCCAGTAAATGACCGCGTCGACCGACCGCGACTCCATCGCGGCAACGGCGTCCGCATCGCCGACATCCACGATCTGGAAGTCCTTGATGTTGTAACCCCGCGACTGGACCCACTGCAAGAAGGCGGTGTAGTTGCCGGAGCCGACCTTGATGGCCACCTTCTTGCCTCGAAGTTCATCCACGGTCTTGATGGGAGAGCCCTTGGGCACGACCACCCGATACTTGCCGCCACCGTATTCGTCGCCTGCGATGATCACCAGGTTGCGCCCGGCCCGGGCCAGCGCGGTCACGGCGGGAGAGACACCCAGCTCGGCGACGTCGATGGCGCCGGCAATGAGGGCGTCTCGGGCCTCAATCCCGGTGGCGAACAGGACCGACTGCACCGTAACGCCGTAGCGCTCGGCGAACTTCCCCTTGGTAAAAACGATATCCTCCGGGGTCAGGCGGTAGGACCATCGGACAGTGCCCGATGGCGAGGCCGCCCATCCCAACGCCGACACGGCGACAACAAAGAAAACCAGCACGATGCCCAACGCGATGCTGCGCCGAAACATGACGGAGCCCTCCTCGTCCTTTCAGAAAGGCCGGATGTTTAGAATGGTCCGGGTTCGTCCGACGTGATCCCCTCGCTGCGTTCCGTAGGGCATGGCGAAGCGGAACCGGCATGGGATGCGGCCGAGGCGGACTGAGGCACGTACCCCAGCATCCGGGAGATCTCCGCGGCGGCCTGCTGAAGTCGCGGAAGCTCTTGCATAGCGCGTTCTCGCGTCCACCGGCTGTCGGGGCCGGAGATGCTGAGCGCTGCGGCTACGGATCCGGTGTGGTCCCGTATCGGAACTGCAACGGTGCATGAGCCTGGCACGACCTCTCCGCCCGCCAGCCCGTATCCGCTCGACCGAATGGCCGCGAGTTCTTCCCGGAGCACGCCGTTCCGATCCGCTTCTCGCAATAACTCCGTCACCACCTCCTCGGGAGCGTAGGCCAGCAGCAACTTGCCGGGGGCTCCGGCGACAAGGGGGTAGGGTCGACCCACCTCAACCGTCATGCGGATATCGTGGGGGCTCTCGAGCTGTTCCAGGTAGATCCGGGTTCGGCCGACCCGCACGCTCAAGCCCACCGTCTCTCCCGTGACTTCCCTCAGGCGACTCATGTACGGAAGTGCGTAACGGCGCAGGTCTATCTGGCGGAGGTAACCACTCCCCCACTGCAGGGTCTTGTAGCCGAGCGCGTACGATCCCGGCGGGCCCTGCCGTTGGACGAGACCGATGGACTCCAGGGCCAGCAACAGCCGGTGCACCGTGCTGGAAGGCATACCCAGACGCCGAGCCAGCTCGCGTACGCCGACGGGCTTGCCGGCTACGTTCAGCGCATCGAGGAGCGCCGCTGCCCGTAATAGCGACCGGTTCTGTCCGTGTGAAGCGCGTTCCATAGCTTGGGACACTGTCCTATATATGGCCTGTGTCATTCGACCTGCTGTTCTTGGTTCCTGCTGCATGGGGGAAAAACACTGCCTATCACCAACCGGCGCCAGTCACATATATCCGGCGGACCGGGCCGCGGCGCAGGCACGGTACTCTCGGGAGCTCGGCTTTCCTCTCCCTGCGCGCCGCGGCTTTGACGGGGAGCGTCGTGGACCTGGGGCGAGCTGGAAGGATCTGGACCGACCGGGGGCCCACGTCAGGGTGACCGACCTGCCGGCAGGCATGATCAACATCGTGCTCGGGCTGGCGTCAGCGCGCCGCGGTTCTGCTGGCCCGGTCGCTGGGTTGTTAGGCCAGCGGAGGCGGCCACCAGCATCGACCCCCAGTCGCCCCCCGGCCGCCCACCGAGATGACCGTGCCCGCGGTGCCGCCCACCCGGACGAACGAGGGTTCAACCCTCGACGTGGCCAGGTGTTCGACGAGACGGCGCTCCGCCTCGTCGTTGCCCGCCCTGCTCCCGACGATACACCAAACTCCGAACCGGGCCAGGCCGCAGGAGATGTTGACTCCTGCGCCGCCCGGCCGCTCCTTCATGGCCAGGGCCGGCACGTCGCCCGAGCGAGCACCGTTCGCCATGCACCCGGGGCGGAACCGGGTCGTCAGATCGCACGGACGACCGCGTCCTCGGCGGCGTAGTCAAAGTGGGAAGGGTCAATCTGGGCCGGAGGATGCGCCCGCTCCCAGTCCACGGTGCGACGCAACGCCTCATCCTGTGACACGCTCTCTGAGTAGCCGAGTTCGACCCGGATCCGGCTCGTGTCTGCCACAAGATCCTGCGATGGGTCGATGTGGAGCAGGAGGTGGGCGGGCATTCTCTCCCGGGGGAGAGTGACGACACGGCCAGTCCATCCGGCGACCCTGCCAATGCGGGTCACCCATTCGGCCAGGGTGAGCGCGGTGGGTTCACCGACGTTGTATATCCTGCCAGCGGCGCGGTCGCTGACCGCGGCAAGCGCGATGGCGGCGGCGATATCTTCCACGTAGCCCCTCGTCCAACGCCACCGGGCTTCGTCCCGCTCGAGGAGGATGAACGGCCGCCCGTCGTCCATGCGTTTCAGGTAGTCAAACAGGCGGTGCTGGTAGTCACCCGGTCCGTACACCATGGGTAGGCGCAATACCGTTCCCGGAAGGTCGGGTTGACCCATGACCACCCGCTCGACCAGGATCTTCTCGTAATCCTCAAGGCGGCCGCCCGAGCCGCGATAGGGGAAAAGCCGCTCGCGAAGCGGGGCCTCCTCTCTGAGCGGAACGGGGTCGGGGGGTCCGGGCTCCAGATGGCGCAACCGCCCGTAGGCGCGGTAAACGTCCTGGCTGCTCACCGCCACGAGCCGGCGCGCAAGCCCTTTGAAGGTAAGCACCACCGAGCGTGCATCCGGCTCCGTCAGCGGCACCATGTCGATGACGGCGTCGGGCGCCAGCTTCTCAAACACAGGCCTGAACCCGGGTAACTCCCGCCGGTCCCCGTGGATATGTTCGACGCCACCTGGCAGCACCGACTCGGCCTGCCCCCGGTGGAAGACCGTCACCTTATGACCGGACGCAGTGAGCCGGGCCACCACGTGAGGCCCGATGAACCTCGTACCGCCGATGACGAGGAAATGCACGACCCCACCCCCTCACTTGACCGCCGTTATAGGGGTGTCAAGGTATTCTGGGGCTTCCATGCGAACCACGGCGCGCACGGACGGGCCGAGGAACGCGTCTATGTCTGCCAGTCTGCGGGGGCGGGAGGCGGGGGGAAGTTCGTCGAACACCCGGGCGGCGAACGCCCTGCCGCTGTGCGTGGGGGTTACGGTGTGGAACCCAGCCTCCGCAAGCCATCTCGTGAGCGTGCGGCACCCGGGCTGAACCAGGGTGCAGGTAACCGCCTCGGCGACGATCGGCCGAATTCGTTCCCACCCTTCCTCGGTGAGGCGGTCCACCGGCAGGGTGGTGCCGGCGGCCGAGGTAGCTAGCGGCGCGATTCGATCGCCGGGGAACAGGATGCGGGAAACCTCTTCAGGCGGGGCCTGGAGCCGCAGGCCGAGGTGCACCACGGTCTCACGCTCGATCTGGCGGTCGTAGAGAACCATGTGGGTCGTCTCCTCTGAAGGCGCCCACACGTAAAGCTCGCGCTCCCGCCCGCCTCGATAGCGGTCAAGAGATTCATAGGAGATGCGGAGCCGCGCCCCGGGGCGCAGCACCCGGTAGAGTTCTCGCAATGCGGCCCGTGGGTCGGGCGACTGCTCGATTGACGAAGCGGCCGTTGCACCGTCGAAGCTGGCATCCGGGAATGGGAGTGCCGCCCCCGCCACCACGTGAACGAACTGCGCGTTAACGATTCCGAGGCGGCGGGCATTTGCCTGGCAAACGTTCACCCGGCGACGGGAGGCATCCACTCCGGTGACGCTCCGGACAAACGGCGCCACGAGGAGAGAAGGCCAGCCGTCTCCGGGCCCAAAGTCCAGGATGCGGCCGCCTCCGACGACCGCCGCGAAATCGAGGATGGCCCCTCGGTCCGCCCAGTGACTCCGGTCGTCCGGGTTGAACGGTACGTACAGAATTGGGAGCGATTCGAACGATTGGGACGGCATGTGCTCGTACAGCAACTCATCCGAGGTGACGGGCTTGGGGTTGAGTTCAGCGAAGATCCTTTCCAGGAGCTGCACCGGACGTCCACCCTCCCTGGAGTATAGGGAGCCTCCACAATCTTCCTCTCTGTTCTTTCCGGGATGGTTAGGGCTTGATTGCGAGCAGGGCGGAGACGATGACGTCAAACCTGAACTGGCCCGAGGGTTGCACCATCAGAAGTCGGCGCCGCAACTCCGACTCGAAGCGCTCGACCTGGCTCCCGAGCAGGCGCCGGGAGGCGTATGACGTGGAATAGAGGTAGCCTGCCGTGTCGTCGATGGTCCAGTCCCGTTCGTATTCATAGCTCCAGGGCTCCAGCGCCGCGAAGGGCGATCGGGCCAGAACGACCTCGTGGCGCTCCGCCGGGTGATCCGGTGAAGTGGTGGCCCAGGCGCTGCCCCCTTCGGCGTCATGCTATGCCGGTCCTTTCCGGGCGCAGGGCGTTGGGCCTGTTCGAGTACCTTTTGCTTTTGAGGCAACGACCCCATTTCGAGTACCTTTCTTTTGAGGCAAGGCGCGGGCTTGACAGCGGCCGGCGTTGGCACCTACGATGAGGATGCGTTCGGTGAGGCGTTTTGTGTCGGGCACTTCCTTCGTGGGTCGAAGGAACTTCGCCCGTAGCGAAAGCGCTATCGTGGCGAAGTCGTGCCCGGCGCTTTGGTAGGGCTCGGCTCTGCCCCGAAGCGCCGGACGCCGTACGAGACCTTTTCAGGAGAAATCCGGCGGCCTGAGGCGCCCGGTGGGGAACGGGCGTCCGTTCACACGCCGTCCGACGGTCGGGAGGGAGTCCATATGCTTCGATACCCGATGGAAGAACGACAAGGCGCGATGAACCCCGGGCCGCGCACCGGTAACCCGGCTATGGCCCGGGAGATGAACCGCTCCCTGGTCGTCGACGCCCTCCTGCGGGCGCAGCCCCTTTCCCGCACCGATCTGGCTCGCGCCACCGGCCTCAGCCAGTCAACCGTCTCCGTGATCGTCGAGGACCTGTTGAAGCGGGGGTACGTCCGAGAGACCGGCCTGGGCGCCTCCAGCGGCGGCCGCAAGCCGGTCCTCCTTGAGCTCGCCCCGGACGCCGCCGTGGCGGCCGGGCTCGAGATCACGCCCCACCAGCTCATCGGCGTGGTCACCGACGTCTTTGGCCGCATCCGTCACCGCCAGGTGGCGCCGGTCCGGTCGTCCGGCGGCATGGTGCCCATCCAGCCGATCCTCTCGTTTCTGGATGAGCTGCTCACCGCCCCTGACGTCACCCGGGAGCGGTTGGTGGGCCTGGGCGTGGCCACGCCCGGGGTCGTCGATCCCGAGACCGGAACCGTTCGGCACTCCCCCAACCTGGGGTGGCGAGAACTCCCCCTTGGCAGCCTTCTCCAGGAGCACACCGGGCTCAGGACCCTGGTCGAGCGGGACGTGAAGGCGGCCGCCTGGGGCGAGCACAGCCGCGGCGCCGCCCGCTGGGTCGACAACGTCGTCTACCTCAAGGTCGTGGCCCGAGGCATCGGCGCCGGCGTCATCCTCAACGGGCGGCTGTACGCGGGCACCAATCGCCACGCCGGCGAGCTGGGGCACATCGTGGTCGACCGGTCGGGGCCACTGTGCGAATGCGGCAACCGGGGATGCATCGGCAAGTTCCTCTCCAACGAGGCGTTCCTCGATCGAGCGGCGGCGCTGTTCTCGGATCCGCAGATCGGCTTCGACGGCGTGCTCCAGGCGCTTTCATGGGGAGACTCCCGCGCGCGGCGGCTTGCGCGAGAGTTCGGGGAGTATCTCGGCTTCGCCACCGACCTGCTGATCAACACCTTCGACCCCGAGATGGTGGTCGTAGGTGGCGAGTTGATAGCTCTCGGCGAGGCGTTTCTCGGCCCGGCCCGGGAGCTGGCCCAGCGCAGCCGGCTCGTTCCCGAGGTGCGGTTCCAGCTGGTTCCGGCGCTTCTGGGCGAGAATGCCGGCGTTCTCGGTGCCGCCACCCTGGTGCTGGAGAGCCAGAAGGAGTACGTGATTCAGACCCGCCCCTGGATTTGAACCTCCGCCAGATGGGAGCTGGCCCTGGAGGGGGGTGAGAGCGGTAACCGGCGATAGGGGACCCGGTGTGCGGCTGTGTTGTCGTCTGGCGACCCGTGGTACAGCTTTCAGTCGTGCAAGATGGAGGTCAGGAGAGGACAGGGCTTCGAAGCCCATTGCCCAATGGGAGGGGAGACGCTCATGTTTCTCGCGAGAAGGACCCGCAGCGCACGGGCCCCGGCGGTGGCCTTGGCCCTGCTCGTCACCGTCCTGGTGGGCTTCGTGACGGTGGCCCAGGCGGCCCCGGTCAGCATCGAGGTGTGGTTCCACTCGGGTAAGGGCGAGGAACGAGCCGTGCTGAACGCCCAGGTCCGGGAGTTCAACGCCATGCAGGACGAGGTCTTCGTCAAGGCGGTTGAGCTGCCCGAAGGGAGCTACAACGACCAGGTGAACGCTGCCGCCCTGGCGGGCCAGCTTCCCGACCTGCTGGACTTCGACGGGCCCTTCATGGCCAACTACGTGTGGTCGGGCTACCTCCGGCCGCTCGACCCGTTCATCAGCGACGAGCTCCGGGCGGACCTGCTCCCCTCGATCGTTGCCCAGGGGACTTACCCGCCCGACGGCAAGATCTACGCGCTCGGCACCTTCGACTCGGGCCTGGCGATTTGGGCGAACAAGGCCTATCTGCAAAGGGCCGGCGTGCGCATCCCCCGCGGCGTTGAGGATGCCTGGACCCGGCAGGAGTTCGAGGATGCCCTCGCGAAGCTGCAGGCATTGCCCGAAGTCAAGCACGCCCTGGACCTGAA
>JBFMCJ010000073.1 GCA_040754675.1 Bacillota bacterium | reverse complement strand
CGCGCTGCGCCCGGTAGAGCTCCCAGTTGGCGGCCAGGTAGCCCCCGTCCTTCGTCGTGTCCGAGTAGCCCAGCATCACCTCCAGTACGCCGCCCCAGGACGAAAGATGCCGGCGAAACGCCGGAAGGGCCAGCAGGGCCCCGAGCGTTGCGGGAGCGGCACGCAGGTCGTCGATGGTCTCGACGATGGGAACGACCCGCAGGGGCGCAGGAGTATCCGCCCCGAGTGGCGGGCGCAGGGGCGAGCCTGCCGGCGAACCCATCCCCCAACCGGCTTCTCCCAGGCGGGCGAGCAGCAGCGCCTCCAGGACGTCGCTGGGTTCATGGGCCATGCTGACAAGGCAGGTATCGACGCTCTGCGGGCCCATCTCGGCCCGGGCGGCCGCGGCCGCCTCAAAGGTCCGAAGGAGCTCCCGGGTAGCCTGAGAAAGCGCTCGGGGCGGCAACCCGGCGAGCCTGCCGGACAGGCCGGCCAGCTCCTGCAGGTTCGGCGCGTCCAGCAGCCGTCCCAGCAGCCCCTGGCGGGCGGGCTCCTCCAGCGCCTCGTAGCGGGGTTCGACGCCGGTCGCCCGGAGGACCTCGGCCACGGCGTGGCCGTAAACGTCACTGTGTTGCCGCACCTCGATGGGTGCCAGGTGAAAGCCGAACAGTTCAACCTGGCGGATGAGCCGCCCGAGGCCGCCCCGCGCGATGGCCTGGCCCCGGGCTGCGAGGAGGCTTCGTTCGATGAGGCGAAGGTCCGCCATGAACTCCTGCGCGCTGCGGTACCGGCCCGCGGTGCCCTCCGGCCGCTCGTGCCAGCCGGCCTGCAGGGCCAGGTTGTGCCGCCGCAGGAGTTCCAGGCGCCAGTACATGGCGGCGAGCTTGCGCCGGTACGGCTCGTCCTCGCTCCAGCGGATGAACCCGAGCGGCGGCGGGCTCAGCGCTTCCTCGTCCGCGGCAACCGATGCCATAAGCTCGGGCGAGACGGGCACCAGGCGGCTGCTCTGGGCAAAGCGCGCCATCAGCAGGCGCACCGCCCTCATGTAGCGGCGGATGGCCAGGTCCCGCTGCCGGCACAGGGCCTCCCACGTGAGGGCGGCCGTCACCTCGGGGTTGCCGTCCCGGTCGCCGCCCACCCAGCTTCGCAGCCGGACGACCTGGACAAGCAGGCGCTCGCCGGCCGAGAGGCGGGAGGCGAGTTCGGGGTAGGCGCGGGCAAGCTCCCGTTCCAGCGCCTCGTGCAGCGTCGGCAGGCCGTCGAAGAGGGTGGCGTCCATGAAGAAGAGCACCCGGCGCAGTTCGTCGATGACCTCGGGGCGGCGGGAACGGATTTCGCTCGTCTGCCAGCGCAGCGTGATCAGTTCCTTGATGCGCTCCCTGATCTCGTCTTGCTCGGCTGGAGTCGTGCGGGGATTCTCACGGCGATCGAGCAGTGCGTAGAGGTCCCGCAGGATGCCCAGCACGGTGCGGCGGGCCGCCTCGGTGGGGTGGGCGGTCAGCACCAGTTCGATGGAGAGGTTGCGCACGAGGTCGAGGGCCTCGCCCGCCGCCAGCCCGCGCGCCCGCAGTTCGAGCGCCAGGGCCCGCAGGGAGGCGGGCTGCGCTTGATGGGGATGCAACCGCTGGTACTCACGCCGCCGGCGGGCCCGGTGGTGCTGCTCGGCCAGATTGGTCAGCTCGAAGTAAACCGTGAAGGCTCGTGCTACCTGCAAGGCCAGCGGCGTGGGCAGGCCCGAGAGGAAGCCTGTCAGCTCCTGCTCGACGCGCCCGTCGAAGCCCTGCCGCAGCTGCCGGGTGGCCAGGCGCACCCGCTCGACCGCAACGAACAGCTCCTCGCCGCCCTGCTCTCGCAGCACCTCGCCCAGCAGCGCGCCCAGAAACCGGACCTCTTCGTGCAGCGGCCGGAACCGGTCGCCTGTTTTCCGGCCACCGGTGCTGGCGGCCAGACCGTCGGATGCCATCTCCAAAGCGCACCTCGTTACGGCGCGGCGGGGCGCATCTTCACGCCGGGATTCGCGCACGAAACCGGCAGCATCCCCGCCTGCACCCGGCGGACGTTTTCGGCCACGTGCCGGGCGATGTCAGTGTAGGAGGCGTCGGTCACCCCCGCCACGTGGGCCGTTGCCAGGACCCGAGGGTGGCGAACCAGCGGGTGGTCAGGAGGGGGAGGCTCCTTGGCGTAAACGTCCAGCGCCGCCCCGCCCAGGCGCCCGCTTTCCAGCGCGTCGAGCAATGCGGGCTCGTCGACGAGCGCGCCCCTTGCCGGGTTGATGAGAAAGGCACCCGGGCGCATGGCGGACAAGCGACTGCGGCCCATCAGGCCCCGGGTCTCGGGCGTGGCCGGCAGCGTAAGGAACACGAAGTCGCTCCGGGCGAGCAGGTCGTCGAGCCGGTCCATGGGGCCCAGCCATTCCAGGCCCAACTCCTGAGCGAGCTGGGGCTGCGGGGTGCGCTTGACCGCCGCCACCCACATCCCCATCGCCCGCAGGCGGGGAGCGAGCGCCTTGCCGATTCCTCCCAACCCCACGATGCCGGCACTCCGGCCGACCAGCGACATCCCGGCCGGCGACCCCCATGGCGAGGCCGCCCTCGCGTTGGCCCTGGCCTCATCGAGCCGCCGAGCCAGCACCAGCGCGGCCATCACGCACCACTCCGCCACCGAATCGGCATTGGCCGTGCCGCCCGTCGGCACGTTGGCCACTGGAATCCCCCGGCGCGTCGCCGCCTCGATGTCGACGCCCTCCAGCCCCGCCCCCCACTGATGGATGAGCCGAACGCGGCGGGCCCTCGACAGGAGAGCGTCGTTGATGCGCGCCATCGAGGGGATCAGCACCTCCGCCTCCCCGACCCGATCCGGAAGGCTTGCCGGGTCGGCGAACACCACCTCGGCCTCGGGCAACAAGCGCGGCAAATACGTCTTGATCGCGAAGAACGCCGGGCTCGCCACCAGAACCAGCATTTCCCCACCCTCTCGAGCTGAAGCCGCGGTGGCTTTTCGGTCGCCTTTCGCCGCGGCGCCCCCGCCTCCTCTCCCGCCCTCCTCTATCCCGTTTGCCGCTCGCATCCCGCCCGCTGCTTGCGGCCCGAAACGGGACTCCCATACAATGAGGAGAGTGACCGCAGGATGGGAGCCTGGGGCGCATGCGCATTTACATCTCGGTGGACATGGAAGGCATCGCGGGCACGTTTAGCTGGCGCCAGGACGAGGGAGAGTGGCGGCCGCAGGTACGCCGCCTGATGACCCTGGAGGTGAATGCCGCCATCGAGGGCGCCCTGGAGGCCGGCGCGACCCGTATCGTGGTCAACGACTCGCACAACTACATGGCCAATGTCGACCCCGAACTCCTCCATCCGGCCGCCGACCTCATCCAGGGGACGCCGAAGCCGCTGAGCATGGTCGAGGGCGTGCAGGAAGGGTTCGACGGGGCTTTCTTCATCGGCTACCACGCAGCAGCCGGCACGGCTCCCGCCATCCTGGATCACACGTATTCGAGCAGGTCGGCGTGGGACGTTCGCATCAACGGCCGGGTGGTCGGCGAGACCGCCGTCAACGCGGCCGTGTGCGGGTACTTCGGGGTGCCGGTGGTGCTCGTGAGCGGCGACGAGGCGGCGTGCCGCCAGGCCGCCGAGTGGCTGCCTTGGGCCCGCACGGTGGCTGTCAAGCAGGCGGCGAGCCGCTACGCGGCGCGCTCCGTGCACCCGGGGCGGGCGCGGCAGGCCATCAAGGAGGCCGCCCGAGCCGTCGTTGCCGAGCTGGCAGCGCAGCGCACCCCGGCTGCGCCGGGTCCGGCAGGGCCACACCCGTTCCAGCTCCTGCGCTTCCCGCCCCCCATCGTCGTGGAGCTGACGACGGTTCACAGCGGGCAGGCCGACGTCGCCTCGCTCATGCCGGGGGTCCAACGTACGGGGCCCCGGACGCTGCGGTACCAGGAAGACGATTACATCCGCGCCTTTCGCGCGCTGCGGGCCATGATCACCCTGGCCGGCGCGAGCGACTCGTGAGCCGCAAAGAGTAAGATTCGCTATCGAGGAATCTTTACTTTTTCGTCGAACTGCGCCCTCATGATTCGGCGCAAGCTGGTTGTCGTCATCCTCTTGACCGCACTCGTGCCACTGGTCACCTCCCTTGCGGTGGGGCTGCGCGTTGGCCAGGAGAACGTCCGGGCGGTGCAGGAGGAGCTCGGACAGCAGATACCCCGCTCCGTGGCGCTTGCGGCGGCCCTTCGGCTGCAAGCGGTCGCAGACTGGCTCGAACTATACGCCGCGGGGGCGCCCGACCGCGCCCCGGCCGGAGGCTGGCGCGTGCGGTCGCTCTCTGCCGAAGAGGCCCGGCAGCTGCCCGGGGCCCTTCGTACCGCAGCGCTGCAGGGCACCGCCACCCTTGCCACGATGGATGGGCCTGCAGCCCTCGCGCTTTTCGGTTCGGGGGCGGGGCCTGCGGCAAGAGTGGCGCCTGAGGCTCGTGGGCGGTGGGCCGTCATCGGCCAGCCCGTGACGCGGGCGCTCGAGGCCCCAGCCGCAGCTTATCTCCTGGCAGGTCAGCCTGCCAGCCTCCTTCTCACGGGGTGGGAAGACCTCACGAGGGCTACCGGTTCGGGGCTGGGCCAGGTGCGCCTTTCCCTGGTAGACCCGTCGGGGGAGGCGGTGGCCTCGATCGGCTCGCTGGGCGGCGCCGAAGTAGGCTATACCCGCTCCGTGCCGCTGGCCGCCTCCTCACAGGCAGCGAGAGAATCCGGGGGGCTGCCCGCCGGGCAGACGGGCGTCGATGCGCTGCTGACCGGCTGGTCCGTCAGGCTGGAGGCTCCGCCGCTGCAGGGCGGGCGGCTGGCCGCCATGGCGCGCCTCACCTGG
This sequence comes from Bacillota bacterium, assembly GCA_040754675.1. Lineage (NCBI taxonomy): Bacteria > Bacillati > Bacillota > Bacillota bacterium. Next base: position 7,305 of record JBFMCJ010000073.1, on the reverse strand, counting down.
ACCGGCGTGGGTGTGCTGGCGGTCGTGCTGGCCCTTACCTCGTGGCTGTTTGCGGGCACCCTGACTCGCCCGGTGGTGGCCCTGATCGAGGCAGCCCGGCGCATCGGTCGCGGCGGGGAGTACGGCTCGGCGCTCGACACCGTGCGGCGCTTTGCGGCACGCCGCGACGAGATCGGCACGCTGGCGGGCGCGTTCGTCGCGATGACCGAGCACCTCCAGTCGCTCATCGAGCACACCCGCAAGGCGGCCACGGAGCTCGTGGGCGAGGTCACGAGCCTCACCAGGGGTTCAGCCGAACTGGAGCGTGGCATCAACCAGATATCGGAGACGGTGCGCCAGATGGCCACCACGTCGGAATCCCAGGCCCGCACCGCCCAGACCGTGGACGGCCAGGCCCGTTCGGCGGGCGAGGCCATTCACCAGGCCGCCACCGTCGTTGAAGAGGTCGCACACAAGGCCGAGGCCGTGGCCGGCGAGGCCCGGCAGGGCCTGCAGATGAGCCGCGCCCTCACAGCGGAACTGGAGCGCGCCGAGGCTGCCGTACGGGCGCTGACTGAGGAGGCCGGCCGCCTGGGAAGCCACTCGAAGGCCATCGGCCGGGTGGTGGAGGCCATGGCGGCCGTGGCCGATCAGACCAACCTTCTGGCGCTCAACGCCTCCATCGAGGCCGCCCGCGCCGGCGAGCACGGCCGGGGCTTCGGGGTGGTGGCGGAGGAGATTCGCAAACTCGCGGGACAGGCCCACGATTCCACCCGGGAGATCGGGGCCCTGCTGGACACCGTGCAGGCCACGATTGAAAGGGTGGTCAAGACCACCACCGAAGCCGGCACTCGCATCAAGGAACAGATTGAAGCGGGCGCCCGCGCTGCGGCCGCGTTCGATGCCGTGGGCGCCTCCGCCGTACAGCTGAGCGAACAGGCGGGGGACGTGCGGGAGGCCACCCGCCGCATCACGGACGGCATCGAACAGATCGTGCGGGCCGTTCAGGAATTCGTGGCGACGACCCAGGAGGCTGCCGCCGCCGCCCAGGAGGCTTCGGCGATGGTTCAGGAGCAGATCGAATCGCTGCAGCGCATGGCGGCCTCGCTTCACTCGCTGGATCGCCTGGCCCGCTCCTTCGAGGCCGCGCGGCAAGGCGAAGGGCCGGGCCGCTCCGGAGCGGACAGCCCGGCCCCATCGGCCGACTTGCCCCTGCCCACCCTGCGCGGGCAGGCAGGACAGGCGTCCGGGTGAGGACGCCCCCGGTAGCCCGGGCTACTTCTTCATGACCAGTTCCAGCGGGACAGGGATGTACGCTGCGACCTTCTCGCCCCTGAGGAGCTTGACGGCGGTTTCGACGGCCAGCTCTCCCATCAGGCGCGGCTTCGGAGCTCCGGCAGCTCCGACGAGACCAGGACGATGGCCTTGCCCTGGCGTGCCAGGCCGTCAATGAGCCGGTAAATCTCGGCCTTCGCCCCCACGTCGATGCCGCGGGTGGGCTCGGCCATCACCACCACGTCCGGCTCCGTGGCGAGCCACTTGGCCAGCACGACTTTCTGCTGGTTGCCGCCGCTCAGGTATGCGACCTCCTGCGAAAGGGCGGGCGTACGGATGTCGAGCTGCCGCACGAAGCCCGCGGCCACCCGGCGTTCCTCGCCGTGATCGAGCAGGCCCAGGCGTCCAAAGCGGCCAAGCGACGCCAGCGTCACGTTGGCGGCGACCGCCTGGCTCAGCACCAGCCCTTCCTCCTTGCGGTTTTCGGTGAGAAGCCCGATGCCGGCCCGCACCGCATCCGCTGGCGAACGGATCGCCCTGCGCCGGCCGCCCACCCGTATGTCACCGGCCGACGTCGGAACGGCCCCGAAGATGGCGCGCACAAGCCAGCTCTGCCCCGCTCCCATGAGCCCGGTGATGCCGACGACCTCTCCCCGCCGCACGAAAAACGAGGCGTCGTATACGCGCCCCGGAACCGTCACGTGGCTGACCTCGAAAAGCGCCTCGTCTGACGGGCGGTGGCGGCGGGCAAACATCTGCTCCACCGGGCGCCCCACCATCATGCGAACGAGCTCCGACCGGCTCACCTCCGCGGCCCGCCGCACGCCCACCAGCCGGCCATCGCGCAGCACCGTGATGCGGTCCGCGATGGCCATCACCTCGTCGAGCTTGTGGGAGATGTAGATGACGGCCACACCCCGCGCCTTGAGCGCCCCGATGATGCCGAACAGCCGCTCCACCTCGGCCTCCGTCAGGGCGGCGGTGGGCTCGTCCATGATGATGAGCACCGCCTCCTTCGAGACCGCCCTGGCGATCTCGACGATCTGCTGCTCGGCCACGGTGAGTCCGGCAACGGGCGTGCGGGGATCCACGTCAAGCCCGAGGGTGGTGAGCACCTCGCGCGCCCGTTCCTCGATCTGCCGGCGGGGAACCCGGCCGACCATGCCGGTGGCAAACGTGTCGAGGAAGATGTTCTCGGCGACGCTCAGGTGGTTGATCAGCGTAAACTCCTGGTGAATGACGCGAAGGCCGAGCCGCTGGGCGTCGAGGGGGCTTCGGATGTCGACGGGGCGGCCGTTGAGGAGGATTTCGCCCCTGTCCTTCGGGTAGACGCCGGTAAGGATCTTCACGAGCGTCGACTTGCCGGCGCCGTTTTCGCCGACCAGCGCGTGAACCTCGCCGGGCTGGACGCTGAAATCCACCCCGTCCAGGGCCTGCACCCCGGGGAAGGATTTGGAAACCCTTTTCATCTCCAACAGCGGGCGCTCCGCTGCCACCGGCGGCGAACTCACGACGGGAGCTTCCCTTCGGACGGTTGGTTCGTGCGCACGACGGAGGATTCACGGACAACCACCCTGGGTTCGAGCAGCACCCGCTCCACAGCGCGCCCGGGGTCGGAGAGGCGGCGCACCATCAGTTCGGCGGCGGCTGCCCCCATCTCGTACTTGGGCTGGGCCACCGTGGTGAGCTTCGGGCGCACCCGGACCGCGTAGGGGATGTCGTCGTAGCCGGCCACCGCGATCTCCTCCGGCACCCGCACCCCCGCCTCCTCGAAGGCCGCCAGCGCGCCGAGCGCCATCACGTCGTTGGCAGCGAACACCGCCGTGGGGCGGGGGGAGCGTTCCAGGAGCTGGCGGGCGGCCCGGTAGCCGCCCTCTTCCCGGAAGTCGCCCTCGACCACGGTCACCTGGTCCGGCGAAAGGCGATACTCCCGCACGGCCCGCTCGAACCCCGCCAGGCGGTCGGCAGCGGTCTTGAGCCGGAGCGGGCCGGTGATGGTGGCGACGTGCTGGTGGCCGAGGGAGAGCAGGTGGCGGGTGGCCTGATAGGCACCGTGCTCGTTGTTGGAGGCGACGAGGTCGGCGGCCACCGCCTCGCACGCCCGGTCGACCAGTACCAGAGGCACGTTGAGCTGGCGGAAGTGCCCCGTATCGGCAGAGGCGCTGCTTGCCACGATGGCGATGACCCCGTCCACGCCCCGGCCCAGGGCCCGGCGGAGGTAGGTGCGCTCCTTGAAATGGTTATCATCCGTGTTCCCAATGACCACCTGAAGCCCTTGCGCGGCGAGGACGTCCTCCACCCCACGCGCCACTGCGGCAAAGAACGGGTTGGTCACGTCCGGAACGAGCAGGAGCACCAGGTCCGTGCGGTTTTCCAGAAGCCCGCGGGCCAGATGGTTGGGTACGTAGTGGAGCTCCCGGGCGATCTGCAGGACGCGCTCTCGCACCTCCGGCCGCACGTAGCCCGAGTGGTTGAGCGCCCTCGATACGGTCGCCACGGATACGTTCGCCCTTTTTGCGATGTCCGCCAGCGTGGCCATGCCTGGACTGCCGTCGCTCCCCTGACGCCCGGCTCTTGTGGCGGCTTGTGTAAGGAGGTGCAATCCTTTACACATTGTTGCAGTTCGACGGCGCCCTCCGGGTTCCTGCCACCCCCGGTCCGCGCTGGCTACAATGTGGTCAAGCTGTTCTCGTGCAGAACCCCTTCGAGACAAGCGTCTCGAGCCAAGCCTGGAGGTGTCACCAAATATGGAAGTCCTCGACGCCATCCGGACCCGCCGCTGCATGGGCAAAGTCCGCAACGAGCGCCCACCCCGGCAGCTCATCGAGCGCCTCATCGAGGCCGCCGGGTGGGCTCCCAACCACTTCATGACCCAACCGTGGCGTTTCTTCGTCCTGGCCGGGCCGGCCCGCGAGGAACTCGGCCGGGTCATGGCCCGCGCCCTGAAGGCCCGCCTGGAGAAGCAGGGCAAGACCGCCACTCAGGAGCAGCTTGCCGGCGAGCAGTCCCGGGCCCTCAGGGCTCCGGTCGTCATCGTGGTCGCCGTCGAACCTTCCACGACGGAGCCCCGCGCCATCGAGATGGAAGAGATTACCTCCGGCGCCGCCGCTGTCCAGAACCTGCTGCTGGCCGCCCACGGCCTGGGGCTTGCCGCCTACTGGCGAACAGGCGACGCGGCCTACGATCCGCTGGTCAAAGAGCACTTCGGGCTCTCACCCCGGGCCCACATCATCGCCTTCGTCCACGTCGGGTATCCGGACGGCGAACTGCCGGCGGCCAAGCCCCGGGACCTGGCGCCCCGGACGTTCTGGCGGGGCTGGGAGCAGGCGTCCGGCCCCTCACCGTTCGGGCAGCGGCCGTAGCACTGTGGCGTCTGAGCCGCCCCCCGTTCTGGGGGCGCGAGCGGCGCCGTGTATAATGGGGGTGGCTTACCAAAGAAAATAGGGGCTTCCCTGGAAAGCACTGGGGTAGGTGATGCCGGCTTTGGACTCCGACACAGGATGGCGTATCGCCGTACTGGTGGGGCTCCTCGGCCTGTCGGCATTCTTCTCGAGTTCGGAAACGGCCCTGATGGCCTTCAGCCGCATCCGGCTGCGCCGCCTGGCGGATTCGGGCGACCCTGCTGCCAAACGCATCAGCAAGCTCGTGGAGTCGCCCGCCCGGTTGCTCACCACCATCCTCATCGGCAACAACCTGATCAACACGGCGATCACGGCCATCGCCACGGCCCTCGTGCTGCGGTGGGTCGTGGACGAGGAGACGGCCCTGCTCCTCTCCACGCTCACGGCCACCACAGCGATCCTGATCCTCGGCGAAATCACCCCGAAGGCCCTCGCTGCCAGCTCCCCTGAAACCGTCGCGCGCTTCGTGCACCGGCCCATCGGCGCGTTGGTCTGGCTGATGGCCCCGGTCAACCGGGTGTTCGCCGCTGCGACCGACCTGCTGCTGCGCCTGACAGGGCGCGGCCGCCGCCACGAACCGTCCGTCACCGAGGACGACGTGCGCACGCTGTTGACGCTCGGGCGGCAGCAGGGGGTTTTCGCCCCTGAAGAGCAGCGCATGGTGGAACGCATCTTCGCCTTCGGAGACTTGCGGGTGCGGGACGTAATGGTGCCCCGCGTGGACGTGGTGGGCATTTCCCGGGAAATCACCTGGCCCGAACTGCTCGCCCGGGTGCGCCAGGAACACTTCACGCGCTACCCGGTCTACGACGGCGACCTCGACCACATCATCGGCATCCTGCACGTCAAGGAACTCATGATCGAAGCCGCCCGGCGCCAGCCCGACGCCGCAGCGTCACACGCCCAACTCGCCGCCCACCCAGGCCACCAGCAGCCCGCCGCGACGGGCATCACGGCCCCTGGCTCCGGAGGAGCGGGCGGGCCGCCGCTTCCCGAGCACTTCGACATCACGCGCTTCATCCGCCCCGCCTACTTCATCCCGGAGTCGAAGCGGGTGGTCGAGCTCCTGCGCGAGATGCGCCAGCGGCGCGCCCACATGGCCGTGGTGGTCGACGAGTTCGGCGGCACGGCGGGCATCGTCACCATCGAGGACCTGCTCGAAGAGGTGGTGGGCGACATATCGGACGAGTTCGACCACCGGGAACCGCCCATCCGCCGCCTCGACGAGCGCACGTTCAGCGCGGCCGGCAGCGTCCGCCTGGAGGAACTCAACGAACACCTCAGCCTGCGACTCGCCTGCGAGGAGGCCGACACCATTGCGGGCCTCGTGATGGCCGTCCTCGGGCGCATCCCGGCGCCTGGCGACCGCGTCACGCAGGACGGGGTCGAGATGGTCGTGGAGCGCATGGACGGCCAGCGCATCGAGCGGCTGCTGATCCGGCTCCCCGAGCCACTACCCACGGAGCGAAGCGCCAATTCCGGCGTGGCCGGCCGGCATGACCCCGGACCGGGCCAGGACGGTCCGTCCCGGAGCAGCGCGGCGACGCCACGAAAAGAGGCTCTTCGTGCCTCTTGAAGCGAGGCGACCAGGCGCCCCCGGCGTGGATGCGCGGCGTCGAGCCAACGAACTCGACGGGCGCACCTGGCAGCGCTACTCCATCAGCGTGTGGAGCGACATCCGCAAAACCCCCGAGGAGACGCGGCTGGGCCACCCTGCGCTCTTCCCGGTGGCGCTGGTCACACGCCTCATCGAGTGCTTCACCACGCAAGAAGACCGTGTCATCCTGGACCCGTTTGCCGGGACCGGGGCGACCCCGATTGCCGCGGAGATGATGGGCCGGGTGGGCATCGGACTCGACATCTCAGAGGCGTACTGCAGGCTGGCGCGCGAGCGGGTGGTGGACGCCCGGCAAGGGGGAGAACGGCGGATCTACTGCGACGACGCTCGCAACCTGCTGCGCTACGTCGAGCCGCAGAGCGTCGACCTGGTCATCACGTCGCCGCCCTACTGGAACATCCTGATGCAGCGCCGGACGGCGGACGGCAAACCTGCGCGCCACTACGGCGCTTCTCAGGGAGATCTGGGGAAGATCCCGTCGTACGCCGACTTCCTGGCGGCCCTGAAGGACGCCTTCTCCCTGGTGTTCAGCGCCCTCAAGCCCGGCCGGTACTGCATCGTTATCGTGATGGACCTGCGGAAGAAGGACCGGTTTTACCCGTTTCACGCCGATCTGGCCCGGATGATGCAGGAAATCGGCTTCGTCTGGGACGACCTGGTCATCTGGGACCGCCGCCACGAGTACAACCACATGCGGCCTCTCGGCTACCCGTATCGCTTCCGCATCAACAAGGCCCACGAGTTCGTCCTGATCTTCCGCAAGCCGCCCGCGGCGTCCTGACCGTCACCTCGCCATTGCCGGCCATTGCGGTGCGCCTGGCCCGCTGAATTGCGGTCACGGGCCCCACGGGGCCGACGAATAGGCGGGGCCTGTCCACAGCGCGGCCTCCTTGCTGCACCGCGGCGAGGCGGCTTGCGGTAAATATTGACGGTAACGATTACCACGACTACCATGAAAAGAAACAACGGGCACGGGGGGGTCAGGATGGCGAAGTTTGATGCGGTAGCCGTTTGTCGGAACGGTTCCGAAGG
>JBFMCJ010000072.1 GCA_040754675.1 Bacillota bacterium | reverse complement strand
AAGAGACACCTCAAGCAAGAAGAAGCCGGCGCGGGCCGAGCGCCCGCGCCGGCCAGCGCCCATCATCCACAAGCAGCTCCGAACCCCCGTAAGGCTTGGCGGCCACTGTTGGGACGCGCCGCGCCTCCCACCACGACGCGGCTAGTTGACATACGATCACCGTGCACCGCCTAAGGTCAGGTGGAGCCACCGCGACCAGAGTAGGCGGCTTCCAAGCTCACTCGAACTTGCCTTCCTCGAGATCGTAGGTTAGGTCATGCTTGGAACATTCCAACTTATGGTGATTGCTATCACCAGTGTCCACGTAAAGCGAGTAGTACTCAGTGTCGCTCTCTGGACACTTGGCCGCATCTTCCCCGACATACTCTGTTATGTCGTCGATCTCGTCCGGCCACTCACCCTTGTGCTCCACCTTATATGCCTCTACCCCCGCTGCGGCGACAAGCATGTTCTGCTTGCACGCACCTTTTTTAGCCGCATTGGCATTGGCCGTGATGCGCGGCAGCAACAAGGCCCCCAGCAATGCGATTATCGCCATGACGACCAAGAGTTCTATCAACGTGAAGCCCTCGCTCCGCCCGCCACGACGCGCTCCACGGCTCATTTGCATTGCCTCCTCCCAGAATTGTTACAAATTAATCCTAACCGTGCCAGCCTATTCCTGTCAATACGCGATTCGACACGATCGGCCCGCGTCCGACGGCGTGGTCATCCGGTGACAGGCACCGGGCGATAACCCGTACGGCGATCGGGGCCTGAGCGAGCACCTGCGGCGTGCGCGGGCGGCGGGCGATCTAGAACGCGAGGGAAGAATAAGCTTCGAACAGGGGCACCACCACCGATGCGACCAGGATAGCTATCCCGATGCCCATCGCCACGAGCAACACCGGCTGCACCAACGACGAGATCTTCTCTATCGCGGCTTCCACCTCCCCTTCGTAGAAGGACGCAGCTTTGAGCAGAAGCTCGTCGGTCCTGCCGGACCGCTCTCCCACCTCGATCACCTTTAGGAGGGTAGGAGGTATGGCCCTGCTTCGAGCTAAGGATTCAACCAAGCTTTCTCCCCTGTTCACCGCCTCGCGGGCCTGCGCGACCGCCTTCTCGAGGTCCCGGTGCAGGACCGTGCGCCCCGTCACCGCCAGCGCTCGCATGATGGGGATCCCGCTTTTCAGGCTCGTCCCGAGGGTCCGGCAGAACCTGCCGAGGGCGCGCTTCACGGCGAGGTCCCGCACGGGCGGCAACAGGAGGGCTCCCCTCAGCGCCAATTCCCTCCCCCGGGGAGTTGCCCCCAGCGCCCCCAGGCCGGCGCCAGCGGCCACCAGGGCCCCCACCGACAGAGCGGGGTGGCCTGCGGCCAGCGCGCTTAGGTCGATGAGAAGCTGCGTGACACGCGGCGGCTTCGCCCCCATCTCCGACAGAAGCCGGGCGAACGCGGGTACCACGAAGCCCACAGCGAATGCCGCGACCCCAGCCAGGCTGACGACCAGCACCAGGGGATACGCGAGAGCGGCGCGTGCCTTGCGCTCGAACGCGTCCTCTTTCTCGAAATACCCCGCCAGCGACGCGAGAGACTCGTCAAGCGTTCCCGACTCTTCCCCGGCCTCGACCATCGTCGGAAGGATGGGTGGCACCCTCGAGCCTTCCTGGAGCAGGGCACCCGCCACGCCGTTTCCCGAAGCTATCCGCGACGCGATCCTCGACACGAAAGACGAAAGCTTCCGGCTGGAGCTCTGCCTCCCCAGGGCCTCCAGCGCCGCCAGCATTGGGACCCCTGAAGCAAGCAGCGTTGCAAGCTGGCGGCAGAAGAAGGCAAGCTCCCGCGAGGTCATCCGGCCTTCCGCGCCACGGCGCCAGGGGGAGAGCAACGCCCCTGCGGTACGCGAGCCGGCCCCCGGTCCGGGCCGCGCGCGCTTTATCGCCGTTGCGGCGACTCCCGCGCCTCGCAGCTTCGTCAAAGCCGCCAGGCGGTCATCCGCCTCGACGACCCCGCGCACGACCTTGCCCGCGGGGTCCCTTCCCCTGTAGCTGAACCTCACCCGCCGTCACCATCCCGGGCTTGCGTCCGGAAGCCGCTCCCGGCGGCCCCCGAGATGCGTTCCCCTACCTGCGCTCCGCTCGCGGGAAGCTCCTCCGTCTTCATCGCGCGTCTTCACCGCCGCCCATATCTGAGAATATCTCCGGAAAAGCCATCCTGGCTTCCTCCCGGTTGACCCTTCCGCAATCGAGCAGACTCTTCAGGGACGCCTGGAAGCTCACCATGCCGAGCCTACCCCCTGTCTGGATCGCGGAGGGGATCTGGTGCACCTTCCCTTCCCTTATCAACGTGGAAACCGCACGCGACCCCAGGAGAACCTCTGCGACGGCAACCCTCCCCGTGCCGTCCGCCGTCCCGAGCAACCTCTGGGCCACCACGCCCCTCAGGGCGCCGGCCAGCTGCAGCCGGATCTGATTTTGCTGCGACGCGGGGAAGGCGTCTATTATCCGGTGCATCGTATGCTGCCCGTCCAGGGTGTGCATCGAGCCGAGGACGAGGTGTCCCGTCTCGGCCGCGGTGAGCGCGGTCGCCATGGTGTCGAGGTCGCGCATCTCCCCGATCATAATGACGTCTGGAGCTTCTCTCAGCGCAGCTCTTAAAGCGAGGCAAAAGGACGCCACATCGCTGCCGACTTCCCTCTGCTCGACGATGCCCATCTTGTGCCCGTGGACGTACTCGATCGGGTCCTCTATCGTGATGACGCGCTTCGGAAACTCGGAGTTTATGAGATCGACCATCACCGCCAGAGTCGTCGACTTGCCGCTTCCTGCCGGCCCCACCACCAGTACGAGGCCATTGGCGCACCTGGCGAGCTGTTTCACGGACGGCGGCAGGCCCAGCTCCTCGAACCCGCGTATCATCGAGGGGATGACTCGAATGGCGAAGGCCGGCAGCCCTCTCTGGCGGTAGACGTTGAACCGAAACCGTCCGAGCCCGTCGAAGGAACGGGCGAAGTCGGTCTGGCCCTTTCCCTGAGCTCCTCAGCTTGCTTTTGGATAAGCAGGGAAGAAGCGATCTCCTCCAGCTCGGAGGTCCCCAGCTCGGGCCCCTCAACTCGCCTGACCTTGCCCCCCATGCGAAGGCAAGGAGGCAGGCCGACGGTGAGGTGTACGTCGGAGGCTTCCGCCGAAACCGCCAGCTTGAGCACATCAAGTAGCACCCGCATTACCTGACCCGCCCGGTCATTCCGATCCGAACGCGACCCTCACCACCTCGTCGAGGGTCGTCCTGCCCTCCAGCGCCTTTTCGAAGCCGTCCTGGAGGAGTCCTCTCATCCCCTGCCTCACAGCTTCTTCTCTCAGCTTCCACGCGGGCGCTTTCTCCATCACCATCGACTGCAGCGAAGGAGTCACGGGTAGCACCTCGAAAATGGCCAGCCGGCCGCGGTAGCCGGTGTTTCGGCAGCGCTCGCAGCCCTGAGCCCTGTACGCCTCGAACGGGCCAGGGGGTATCCCGAAGAACCGCCGGAGCGCGGACGACTCCTCAAGCTCGAACTTCATCGCGCACGCCGGGCAGAGCGCCCTGACGAGCCTCTGAGCTACCACCCCGACGACCGCCGACGCGACCAGGAAACCTTCCACGCCCATGTCGACCAGACGGGTCAGCGCGCTGGGCGCGTCGTTCGTGTGCAGGGTCGAGAGCACCAGGTGACCCGTCAGAGCCGCTCTGACCGCTATCTGTGCCGTGACCGAGTCCCTGATTTCGCCCACCATTATGATATTCGGGTCCTGCCGGAGCGCCGCCCGCAGCCCGTCCGGAAAGTCTAAGCCGGCCTTTGGGTTGACCTGTACCTGGTTAACCCCCTGTATTTCATACTCTATCGGGTCTTCGATGGTGATTATGTTCACTTCCGGCCTGTTGAGCGCGTGCAGAGTCGCGTTGAGCGTCGTGGTCTTCCCGCACCCGGTCGGCCCGGTGACCAGTATCATGCCGTGAGGCCTTCTTATCAGGTCGAGGTACTTCGACAGGTCGCCCTCCGAAAAGCCCAGCTTGTTCAGATCGGTGATCGCCCTGGACTTGTCAAGGATCCTCATGACCACCTTTTCCCCGTACAGCGTGGGCATCGTCGACACCCGTATGTCCACTTCCCTGCCGAACCTCTCGACGTGCACGCCCCCGTCCTGAGGAAGGCGCTTCTGCGAGACGTCCATCGATGCCATTACCTTTATCCTGGCCACGACAGAAGGGTAGACCGCGGCGGGCAGCGTTTCGGCGGTCCGCAGCACCCCATCTACCCTGTACCTCACCCTCACCCCGTTCTTCACCGGTTCCCAGTGGACGTCGCTGGCGCCCTCGGCGATGGCGTTTTCGACGATCTGGTCGACGAGGCGAACGGCGGGACCCTCCGTTGACGCCTCGGTTTCCTCGGTGCGCGGCGCGGAAACCGCCTGCAGCCGGACAGCCTGGGCGAGTACGGGGTCCATGCCGTACAGCTTTGTGAGGCCCCTGCGTATCCCTTCCGAAGTAGTGGCCGCCGGCCTCACCTTCTTCTTCGTCATCGCGGTTATCCGTTCTACGGCCCCGAGGTCGAGCGGGTCCTCCATGGCGACGAGGAGTTCTTCCGCCGTCTGGGAAACCGGCACCGCCCTGAGGTCCCGGGCAACCTCCTCGGGCAGCACGGAGGACAAGCCTGGGTCCGGCCGTATTTCGTGCGGCGGTATGTTCGGAATACCGAGCTGCTCGGCGAGGAGCGCGGCGACTTCTTCGTCAACTAAAACCCCCATGTCCTTTAGGATTTCCCCAAGCCTGGCACCGGTCTGACGCTGCCTTTCTAAAGCTCGCTGGAGGCTCTCCGGAGTCACCTTCCGGTGTTTTAAGAGTATGTCGCCCAGCCGCTGCGCCATTGACGCTGGCCCCCCTCCCAGCACCTGAGCCGTCGCGTCCCGCTGCCCCGGCCCCGAGGAACCACTCCGCGCCGCCAGGTCTTCCTCTCGCGAATGCTCCCCGAGCCTCAACTTCGCCCTCCCACGCCCCTTCCTACTTCGCCGGCGTACGAGGGCGCGCGTGACGCCCGCTTCCGGACTCGTTCCCGCCCATCTGACCGCGGGCGCCCCGGGCCCGCGATGGGACTTCCGGCCCGGCGCGTTGCAGCCTCCGGCCGGATCTGGTATAAATGGTAACTGGTGCTTGACCCTTCACGCAATACATAGCAGGGATCCTGTTATAGCAAGGACTCGACGAAGCGGGATTCGGGGGGACGGACCGCGAGCGCGATCGTCGCCTGCCTGGGGCTTATCTTCGGTTCCTTCTTCGCCACCGTCATCCACCGCATACCCCGGGGCGAAAGCCCGGTGGCGCCCCCTTCTCGCTGTCCCCACTGCGGCATGCGGTTGGGCCCCGTGGACCTCGTGCCCCTCTTCTCGTATGTCGCACTGCGCGGCCGATGCAGGCACTGCCGCAACCCGATTTCGCCGAGGTACCCGGTCGTGGAGGCGCTGACGGCCGGAATCGCGTACGGACTGTACGCCACTCACTTCGGCACGAGGGATTTCTGGCCGTATGCCTCCCTCGCATCCGTGCTCATAGTGGTGAGCTTCATCGACCTCGAACACATGTACATACCCGATGCCGTGCTGCTAGCGGGGGTGCTCCTGTGGGGAGCTGCTTCAGCACCCAACGGTTCCGCCGTCCTCCACAAGGGCGCAGCGGGTGCCGTCCTGGGCTTCGGCACCATGTTCGCGATATACCTGCTCGCGCGGGGCGGGATGGGCCTCGGCGACGTCAAGCTGGCAGCCCTGATAGGGTTGTATCTGGGACCGGCCATGACGTTGCTCGCGGTCGTCCTCGGGTTCATCGCCGGCTCCATCGCCGGACTGTCGCTGGTCTTAGCCAGAAGAAAAGCTCTGAAGGACAGGATACCCTTCGCGCCGTTTCTGGCGCTCGGCGCCGTCGCGGCCATGTTATGGGGGCGGCAGCTGCTGGGGTGGTACTTCTTGACCGTCATCTTTTAACGGCGCGCAGCTCCCCGCCGCTCAACCGCACTGCCTTAGCGAGAAAAGTATCTCGCCGAGCAAAGCTATCAGCCCCCCCCCCCCCGCGGTGGCAATTTCTTCCATTTCCTCCGCCGGAATTCCCAGGAAGGCCTTAACCACGCACGGGTCGAACTGACGACCGGCACACCGCCTCAGTTCCTCCCGGGCCCACTGGGCAGCGCGAGCTTTTCGGTACGGCCTTGCAGACGTCATGGCATCGTAAGCATCCGCCACCCGGATGATCCGGGCCAAAAGCGGGATATCCTCCCCCGCCAGGCCCGCGGGGTAACCGCCGCCACCGTAGTCTTCGTGGTGGTGTCGCACGGCCTCAATCACCGCAGCCGGAAACCTGGCCGGCCCCAGGATCCTCGCCCCAACCACCGGGTGCCCCTGCATCTCCTTCCTTTGTTCCTCGTCGAGACGCCCCGGCCTGAGCAGAATGCCCTCCCGCACGCCGATCTTGCCCAGGTCGTGCAGGAGCCCGGCCAGGTACACCTGCTCCTGCTCTTCGGTAGTAAGCCCCAGCACGCGGGCGCACGCCCGCGCCCACCGCGCCACGCGCAAAGAATGGCCCCGCGTGTAAACATCCTTGGCCTCCAGGGCAGCTGCCAGCGCGTGTACCGCACTCAGATAGTATTCCCGCAGCGACGAGTACAGGCGGGCGTTCTCCAGCGCGAGCCCCGTCTGGCTTGAGACGATCCCCATATACCCGACTTCTTCCTCGGTCCAGCGCCGCGGTACGGGAGAATAAACCTTCAACGTCCCCAGAACCTTTCCACCGGCCCGTACCGGCACCACGGCCGCCGCACGCACCTCGGCCGAGTAGTAGGGTAGATGCATGCCTGGCCCGCCCTCGGCCAGGTCTTCCACGACCACGGGCTCTCCCGTCTCCAGCACCTTCCCCAGCACGGTGCCCTCCGGCCGGACGCGGCCCGCCTTCGCCTGAAGCTCCTGGCCCATGCCCAGGCTCCCCTTTAAGACCAGCTCGCCCGTCTCCTCATCGAGCAGCCGCAGGGCACACCACTCCGCCCCCAACACATCCCTGACGCTCCCTAAAGCTGACTCCACCACCGCGTCTACGTCCAGGCTGCCCGACACCGCCCGCCCCACTTCGATCAACCGCTCCAGCATGGCCGCCCTGAGCTCAAGCTTGCGGAAAAGCCTGGCGTTCTCGAGCGCCAGACCAAGGCTTGAGCCCAGCGTGGTCAGGAAAGCGGCCTCGTCTTGGACAAAGCCCGCCCCTTCCGGCCTGCCCGCCACGGTCAGCACGCCCGTCACCCTGCCCCCGACCATCAGGGGTAAGGCTACCGCCGGCCGCCTTTCTTCGGGCGTGGCGCCTCCGGGACAGCTGTTGAAGTGAACGGCGCCGGCACCTCGCTCGACGGCGGCAACCACTTCGCCCGACGGTATTACGCGGAACTCGTCAGAGGCCTCCACGGTAGCCGCCACTTCGGCGGCCGAGACCTCCAGCGCCTCAGAAAGCATGACCACCGACCCACTGGTGGCGCCGGTCAGCCCAAGCACCGCCTGCAGCGCGCGCCGGGCCACTTCTCCCACGTCGAGGCTGCCCGAGACCACCTTGCCGAACTCGAACAGGACGGCGAGCTCATCGGTTTTCCTGCCCAGCTCCAGTTTGGCGTAGAGCAGCTGAGCCACCGTCTCCGTCACCTTCTGCACCACCGCCATGGCGATTCTAAACCGCTCTTCCGTCCAGATCGGCACCGTCCCGACCGCCTCAAGGAGCTCTTCCGGATCAACGCCCGTTTCCCGGGCGAGCCGCGCCACCGCGTCGTCCGCCAGCGGCCGCACGGCCACGTTGCCACCCAGCGCTACCGCCACCGTTTCTCCGGCCACCCGCAGGGGAACCGCCAGATACGCCAGCCCGGCATGGCAGCGGTGAAGGACCTCCTCCCCCGCAGAAGCAGCAGCCATCGCAGAGGCTGCACGCGAAGCTGCGCACCTGGCCCGCGCTTCCGGATTGCCTTCGAGTATGGCGCAGAAAGCACACGGGTTGGACGGCTCGGTCAACGGACGACCGTCCGGATACGCGACGATAACCGATAGCCCCAGCGCCCGGCTCATGCTCTCTTGAAGTTCGTGTAAACCTGTCCGCCTGAGCTCTTCATAGAACACGGGCTTCTCTCTCAGCATGGTCGACTTTGATGCGCTCAGCCTCCCCTTTTCACCTGCCACCGCTCGCTATGACCCGCCGTCGCTCCAACCGAGCCCAGGGGGTTATCCCGCCTTCTGGGCGACATTCTCGCAGGCCTGTCCCATCACCCGATGGCCTCCAGACCCGGGCGCACCCGGCCCTTCACCTCCTTCGCGCGGTAAAGCCTCCGGTCGGCCACCTGCAGAAGCTCCTCGAGCGTGGCACCGTCCGCAGGCCACGCGGAGACCCCGCCCGACAGCCCGGTGTCAATCTCCATCTCCCGGCTCACCCTCTCCACCGCCTCCTCAAGCCGCCGCATGACATGCTCACCATCTTCCCGGCCGCCCGGTACCACCACGGCGAATTCATCCCCGCCATACCTGGCCACCGCATCTCCCCGGCGCACCGAACGCCGCATGGCCTCCGCCACGCGCTTCAGCACCTCGTCCCCAAACAGGTGGCCACGCTCATCGTTTGCCGCCTTGAACCCGTCCAGGTCAACCAGGACCAGGGCAAACTCTCTTCCCTCCCCGACCAGATGCCCCACCAGCTCGTACAGCGACCGCCGGTTGAGCAGCCCAGTCAGCAGGTCCCGCTGGGCCAGCTGCATGAGCTCATCCCGCTGCACCGTTATGTGCCTCACCACCACAGCCACGGCACGCGCCTCAAGCCACATAAGCCCGGCAACCACAAGAGGTCCCAGCACGCGCGCGGTGGAAAAACCATCCCTCAGAGAAGCCACGCAGATGACCGCCAGCACCAAAGAATTAAGCGCCGCGGACAGGTAGGCTGCCCGCGGTCCCGGCCTGAACCCGTGCGTGAACACCGCAACCAGGAACAGGCACAGTAGCGGCCCATCAGCACCACCGGTGGCCACCACAAGGCAGCTTATCGCCCCAACCCCGAACGCCATTGAGGCGAGTTCCACCAGTCTTTCGCGCTCCGGGCGGCACACAAGCCCGGCAGCGTTAGTTCCAACGAACCCCGCTGCGAACAAGCCGAATAGCAAGATAAGCAACGGGTTGCGGTGCGGGAGGGACACCAGGGCAAGCAGGGTCAAACCCGCCCCCAGGCCGATCCTCAGGCGCCCCAGGGCGTACCATAGACCCTCCGTCGAACCGTTTCGCTCCATAGGTACTGCCCTTCCCCCCGCCGCGGTTACGTCCTAGCATACTGGTTGGATGCCAAGCCGCCTGCCTGCGAACTCACCCACCCAGGGGATCATCCGCCCCGAGATGGCCCCGGCCCGCCGAAACCACCAGAGAACCCCTCGCACCGATCAACAAGTACACCGCCCACACGTCAGAACAACACCTCCTACCCACGGCTTCAAATCTGAGCTTCCGGTCTGCGCGGATCAGCTTTCTTCTTCCTGCCCCTGGCAGTCCATCTTACCCGATCCTTATTTTCCATTTCAAGCCCACGGTCACCCCATGCAATCCCCGTATTCGGGAGTTTGGCAGCGGTCGAGGATTGCTGTGCTCAGGGTCTTGGGAAAGACCATAGGCCGGCGCCTGAGGGGGATACGGAGGCGCGCGGGTAACCTTTGGAAGACGTGGAGGAGTACACCGGCATACCCGACCAGACCCTGAGCGGCCAGGAGAACGGACGCGCAGCCCCTCCGCGGGACAAGCTGGCGAGCCTCTGCAAGCTTTACAGCGTGTCCGCGGGCCGCTTCCTCAACGTCCGCTACAGGAGGGACGGAGGATACTGTTCGCCGCGATGCACGAGGCGGGGCATGTCGCCTGTGGCCACTTCGAGGAGTTCGACCTAAGCCCCATGCCCAGCCCTCTCCCAGGCGCGGGCAGGCTCACCCTGCGCCAGGAGCCGTGCCTGTTCACCCGGGACGGCATCTTCTCCGGAGGGGCCATACTGGCAGCCACGGACAGGTCTCTCGCCATCGGGGTAGCGCACGGCTGGGAGGTAGTTCCGTACGTCGCCACCAGGGCGGAGGGTACCCGTGTAAAGGAGCTGAACTGGAGGCCAGCCTTCGATCGCGTACGGCGTGACATGGAGGAAACATCCGTCAGACGGCCAAGATCTTACCCGGGGCCTCCTGGGCTTCCGCCGCGGCGGGAACGGCGGCGAGCAGCCCGGGTCACTGGAAGTCGCTGGAGGGGCGGGACGATGAGGATTCGAAGGGCCGTCGCGGATGACCTGGAGCAGATACTGGCCATCTACAACCAGGGGATACAGGACCGCATCGCCACGTTGGAGGACGCGCCTAAAGACATGGAGTTCGCGAGGGAATGGTTTGCCGATAGGGAGGATAGGTATGCCATCTTGGTCGCTGAGGAAGGCGGCGAGGTGGTGGGGTGGGCCTCCCTCAACCCGTATTCCCGCCGCTCCGTCCACGCGGGCGTGGCCGACCTATCGGTGTACGTGCGGCGCGACCGGCGCGGCAAAGGAGTGGGGACGGCGCTCCTCGAGGCGATCGAAGAGGTAGCCGTCCGGAACGGGTTCCACAAGATCGTCCTTTTTACCTTCCCGTTCAACGAAGCCGCACAAAGGCTCTACAGGAAGAAGGGGTTTCGCCGGGTCGGCGTCTTCAGGAATCATGGCAAGCTGGACGGCAAGTTCGTGGATGTCATGGCCATGGAGAAAATATTGGGCCCCGGGACGGCATCCCCGGACGGGGGTGCCGAGGCGGTATCCCCCGCACGCCAGGCTCGATCCGCCGCGCGGGCGTCACCACCCGGCGTCGCGCCACTGGATCCGGTGGGACGCCGGGAAGCATACCGTTGCGGCGACTTCGGCCAACCCGCCAGGCCTTCCTAGGGGTGAGCTTCAAAAGCCCCCGCAACGGTTGCGCGCGATACAGGGGTGGTCTGCGCTCGCCCTCGGGCCAAATCAAAGTCCGGTAGCTGACCACCGGAATGTCGAATTCCAGCAACAGGTCCCAGAGAACTCCGAGAGCGAAAGACCGGCCATCTCGGCGTCCTTTCCCATGCTCAGGCGGCCCTCCGGTAGTACGGGACGGGTTCATCGCTGAAGAGGTGCTTGCGGCCGTAGAAGGGGCCACAACCTCAAAAGCGGACCCCACTGGCTACCTGTTCTTGGCGATAGCCGCTGCCATGACCACCGCCTCTCCTTGGGACAGGCTCCTCTGGTAGTCGTAGACCAGGCGCGAGATCTCCCCGATCTTCTCGAACCCCGCCTCCACGTCCGCATGCCCCTCGGACATGATGGACAGGATGTAGGGGAAATCGGCGAAGACGATGCCCACGTCGTCGGCGACGCCGGTTACGTCCCCCTCCTTGTGAGCCACCGGTACCTCGGTGATGTACCGGTTGAGGCCGGTATTCCACACGGTATGGGCGAGGTCGAATATGAGCTTCTCCCCATCCCGGTTTTGTTTGGCGAAGTTCAGGGCCGCTTCCATGTAGGTGGCGTTATCCTTTGGCGTAGAGATGTTCTGGCCACCCGGGTACACGTTTTCTCCACCTATGCTCCACATGAAGTTGATGATGTTCTGCTTGCCCAGCCGCCTCTCCAGCATCTTCCAGGCGATGTTGTCGCTATCCCGGATGGCTTTTTCGGCCAGTTCCCTGATGGTAAAGGAGTCTCCATCCTTGGCCGTGAACTGGAGCGTGCCGGCCCCGCCCCGCCAGTCCCGTTGGGCATAGTAGGTCAACTGCTCATCCCAGGAAAGCTTACCTTCCGCTACCAGATGGCTGGCGTAGAGTACCACCGCTACCTTCACCGTGCTGGCAGCCGGTATCTCGACATACTCATTGACGCCAAAGGCCTTCCCGGAGGCCAGGTCTTTGAAGTAAAGGCCCCACTTCTCCGGCTGGGCACTCAGGTACGCCCGTAGCCGGGCCTGCAATGGCCCGTAATCTGGGCTCCAGGGTCTGGTCCTGGCGGCCTCCAGCTTCGCCATGGTGGCGCAAACAAACTCATGGTACTCCGAGCGCTGGCGGAAGATCCTCCAGACGACGCCGGTTCCCCGGACCGCCCTGGGCGTCCGGTCATTCCACTCGAACACACCGAAGTCAACCACGTACAAGCTTCCGTCCGGCCCGAACTTGGCGTCTATAGGCCGGTTGAACCCCCTCAGGCTCCTGCCTG
>JBFMCJ010000071.1 GCA_040754675.1 Bacillota bacterium | reverse complement strand
GAGGACGTGCGGCTGGCAGTGGAGGGGCGCCGCCCCGTGGAATTCTACGGCAGAACCGCCGGTATGCTGCCGGAGCCCGAGAGCATCGCCAAACGCCTCGAGGCGATGCACCAGCAACTCGGCGCGAACGTGGCAGCCCAGGGAAGAAGGTGAGGTCAGGTGGCCAAAACCATCGAGGTCTCGCAACAAACCCGGACCCGGGTGCTGGCGGCCCGGCCCAAGGCCCTAACCGACAAGGTGTTCCATTACTGCCCGGGGTGCACCCACGGTCTGGCACACCGCCTGGTGGCGGAGGTCATCGACGAGCTTGGCATCCTGGAGCGCGTCATCGGCGTGGCGTCGGTGGGCTGCTCGGTCTTCGCCTACGATTACTTCCGCTGCGACTTCCAGCAGGCCGCGCACGGGCGCGCCCCCGCGGTGGCCACGGGCATCAAGCGGGTGCTGCCCGACGCTGTCGTCTTCACGTACCAGGGGGACGGGGATCTTGCCGCCATCGGCACCGCCGAGATCATCCACGCGGCGGCCCGCGGCGAGAAAATCACGGTGATCTTCATCAACAACGCGATCTACGGGATGACGGGCGGCCAGATGGCACCCACCACGCTGGTCGGCCAGGCAACCACCACCACGCCCGGAGGGCGCGCCATCGAGCGGGCCGGGCACCCCCTGCGGATGAGCGAGATCCTGGCCACGATAGACGGTACCGCCTACGTCGCCCGCATGTCGTTGCACGACCCGCTGCACGTGGGCCGAGCCAAGCGCGCCATCCGCAAGGCGTTCGAGGCGCAGCTGGCGGGCCTGGGGTTTGCCATGGTCGAGCTTCTCTCCAGCTGCCCCGTCAACTGGGGCATGACGCCCCGCGAGGCGCTTGGGTGGATCGAGAAGCACATGATCCCGTACTACCCGCTCGGTGAGTTCAAGGACGTGAAGGGGGCGGGCTAGGTGGAGCACCAGATCCTGATTGCGGGGTTCGGCGGGCAGGGCGTCATGCTGGCAGGGGTGCTCCTGGCGCAGGCGGCCATGACCGAGGGGCACGAGGTCTCCTGGGCGCCCTCTTACGGCCCGGAGATGCGCGGGGGCACGGCCCACTGCTCCGTGGTCATCTCGGACGAGACCGTGGCCTCGCCGGTCGTCACGCGGCCGACGGGGCTCATCGTCCTCAACGGGCCCTCGCTGGCCAGGTTCGAGCCGGCCGTGGTGCCCGGCGGGGTACTGGTGGCCAACATGTCGCTCCTGACGGCACCGCCCCGGCGCACGGACATTCACGTCATCCTCGTGCCGGCCACCGAGTGGGCAGCCGCACAGGGCTCACCGGCTGTAGCCAATATGGTGGCACTGGGTGCCCTGGCCACGGCAACGGGCGCGGTGAGACTCGAGTCGCTAAAACAGGCCCTGAGCCAGGTCATCCACGCCCGGCACCAGCACCTGCTGCCGCTCAATGAGCGGGCGCTGGAGGAGGGGTCGCGACTGGCGGCACGCCCGCAAGCACTTCGTTGATCGGCAAGAGCCTCGCCTCGCAGGCAACCCAGCGGTGGTGGCTTTCCGCCACCAGGTCCGCCTCCCAGGCGGGCACCCCGCAAACGTCGTACACGCAGAGGCAGCGCACCAGCCCTGCCTCTGTGAGTCTTTCCAGCACCCGTTCGCGGGCCGTGGCGCGGGCGCGCAACAGCGTGGTCTTTGCCGCCCAGACGCCGGAGGGAACGGTGGCGGGTGCCGGCGGGTTTCCCACGACGTGGATGATCCAGGAGCCGGGGCGCCAATCTGAGGCCAGCCTGCGCAGCTCCGCCCCGCTGATACCGGAGTCTTCCACAAGGCGCAGCAGCGGCGCCCGGAGTTCGCCCAACGCCGACGTCAGGGCCTGGATGAAAGCAGGGGGCGCCAGTATGTGAACCCACTCACCCGCGTCGACCGCCCGTGTGGCTACCGACGCGGTCACCGCCGCGAAGTGCTCGGGGCCCGCGCAGAACCAGCACGCATGCACGGGGCGCCCCCGGGCGTGCAGCGCGTCCCAGAGCGTCTCGCGGGCGGGCATTCCCCTCACCCCCGTGGGATGTAGATGCATTCCCCGGGAAACTCGCGAATGCCTTCACTCCTGGCGCGAAAGGTATTCACGTTTTCGACAGCGTTTTCCTCCTCACATGAAGGACCACCTAAAAGCTTAAGTCGACTACCGTGTAGGACTGGCGGCCAATCCGGTGGGGTCCTGGAGCGGGCCGTGGTGGCGGACCCCGGTCCCCGCAGGGTGTCTCAGCGTGCCCGGGCTCGTCAGCTACATGCCCAGAGCATCATCGGTGCGGGTCGAGGGACTCGACCTCAACGGGGGCGGCGGGTTACCGTCGGGGCGGAGGGGCTCCTGGCGAGGATTGTCCAGCACAAAGCGATCATTTGGCTGGAACTCTCTTGCTCGATCAGGCCCGGTGGGCCAGCGACCACAAAGGCGGCTCATAGAGCCCAAGGTCCCGCTCAGCCGCCCACAGGTGGGGCGTTGACTACCTCCCGCCGGGGCGCCGGATCTCCGAGACCCCTGGCGCCCTCAGCCAAAAAGTGTCCGGGCAAGAGGGGATCCGGACCAGATCAGCCGGCCGCTCCACACGAGGAGGGCCGACCACGCTGTGCACACGAGCACCCAGATCAGGAGCCACCCGCAGGCCCGCAGCACCCGGGCGTCCTCAAGGTAGGCAGCCGCACCGCGCAGGGGCTGAAACGCCCCGGCAGCTGCTCCCTGGCGGAGCAGGCGTGACGCCACAGGCCAGATCTCCTTCCACGCCATCCATGCGCCGTAGGCCGCAACCACGGCCCAGCTCGCCCACATCACGAGGGGCTCCTCCATAGCTGTATAGACCCCCGCCCTCCGGCCCTTCAGGACACCATCCGGGCTGCCGCCGCGCCCGCGACCATGGAAAGACAGAAGCCGTAGAGGCCCACGACCGCTCCGGCCGTTCCAAAGCAGCAGCCAACCGCCAGAAGGCCCAGACCGACGGCGAAGAAGAGCCCGGCGACGGGAAGCCGTGCCCTCAGCGCGCCGAGCACTTCGTCCCGCCGATCAGGTGTATCCCCTGCATGGGTAGACCGGAAAGCCATCTGTGGATCCCCCGCCCTGACCTTACCGCCACGTGGGCCGGCAGGGTATCAGGTGCGGGGTGTAGCGGGGCGGGGTAGAGACCTTATCTCGTCGGGGCGAGCTACCTACGGTTCTATGAGGCGGGTCCGGATGGCGAAGCGCACCAGCTGCACGCGGTCGCTGATGTTGAGTTTCTGCATGATGTTGGCCCGGTGCGTCTCCACGGTTTTGAGGCTGATGTTGAGCCGCTGCGCGATCTCGCGGTTCTTGTAGCCTTCGGCGATGAGCCGGACGATCTCCCGCTCCCGTTCGGTGAGGACCGGCTCCTCCTGCCCGTGCTCCAGACGCTGCAGGTAGTCGTTCAACACCACCTTGACGATGGCCGGGTGCAGGTACGACTCGCCCCGTATGACGGCACGGATGGCGCTCAGCAGTTCCTGGGCGGCCGCCCGCTTGACCAGGTACCCGTGCACCCCCGCCCTCAGGGCGTGCACGATGTAGTCCTCGGTCTCGTGGATGGTCAGCGCAATGACCTTGACCTGGGGAAAGTTGCGCCGGATGTGCCGGATGGCTTCAAGCCCGGAGATCCCCGGCATCGAGATGTCCATGAGCACCACGTGGGGCTGCAGCTTCTCCACCATGGCGATGGCCTGCTCTGCGTCGGAGGCCTCGCCGACCACGTCAATGTCCGGCGCGGACCGGAGGATCATGACCAGGCCTTCTCGGACGATGGTGTGGTCGTCGGCCACCACCACCCGGATGCGCTCGCTCGCCTCCTGGTTGGCCACTCGATCCCTTCTCTCGCCTACTTGTCGCTCTCGTAGCGTGACGGGCAGGTCACCAGCAACTGGCTCGCCGTGAGCCGCCCATCCGGGCCCAGCCGGCCTTCCACGATGACCTGCTTACCCTCCGCCAGGTTGTCAGGGGGGGCTCCCCGGTACGCGACGTCGATGAGGTTGCCGGGCGCCGTGCGCGCTGCTGCGGAGGCCGTCGACGGATCCCCCGCAGCCCCGCCGTCCTGCCCCGCCAGGTCCGGCCCGAGGCGGAAGCGCACGGCCATGGCGGCCGGGTCGAAGCCGAGCGTTCCCGGTTCGACGCGGCCGCGGATGCGCACCGGCAGGCTCCGGCCCGTCTGGGCGGCGCGGTTCAACGCCTCCTCCGGCAACAGATAGTAGGTGGTCGCCCCCCGGAAGCCCGTGGCCATCAGGTAGGCCGTGGCCCCGACCAGGACAAGCACCCCCACCCACACCCGGATCTTGCGAGAGCGCCTTTCGCCCGGCATCTGCACCGTCCCCCAATCCGGAAGGGAGAGGGGGCCTTCCCCGATCCGGAGCCTCTTGTCGGGGTTTTCAGGCCCCCCGCTCTCCTCTACAGCCCCTTCACCTTCATGCTGCCGGTCCCGGGATCCAGCGAGTGGCAGTACATGCACTGGCCCTGGTAGGCAGTGATGAAGTGGTTCTCTGCCCCGCCCACCAGGTGTGCCTTGTGCAGGACCTCACCGAACGGCTGCTTGCTGTCCGGCTTGTGGCAGGTCACGCACTGCTTGGGCAGGTCCTGCAGCAGGCGCTCTGACACCTTCGGGTGGGTCCCCGCCTTGACCATGTTGGCGATCTCGGTTCGCAGCGTGTAGTCCTTCTCGGGGCTCACCTTCCGGTGGCAGTCATTGCACCCGTTCGGCTTCGGGTCCTGGATCGTGACGCCAGGGATCTCGGGCACCTTGGCCTGTTCAGCCGCCAGCGCGGCCGCAACGGAGGACAGAACGAGGCCAACGACCACCAGCGCAACGGTGACACGACCTCGCATTGGCAAATGGACACCTCCCATCACGGCAGCACTAGATCGGGGGATTATGGGCCCCCTTCCCTTCCGGGCTTGCCGGCAGCCGCCTGCATCTGCCTGAGCTCCAGCGGGTGCTCCTCTTCCATGCGGCGGGTGGAGATGCGGCCCGTGAAGATGACCGTGTCCATCGGGAAGACGTCGGGTCTCAGGTGAGCGTTGTACATGTGCCAGATGAGGATGGCAAGCACGGCCAGTACGGCCTCGCCCCCATGCGCCGCCCGGGACGCCGGCACGATGACGCCGGGGAAGAACCGGGTGGCAGTCTCCGGGTAGAACAGCACCAGCCCCGTCAGCCCCATTACCGCGGTACCCCAGATGACGGCCCAGTACTCAAACTTCTCCTTGAACGAGTACCGGCCGAACTGGGGCGGGCTCTGCTCGAGGCCCATGAAATACCGGAGCTGGTGCATCAGGTCCCGCACGTCGCTGATGCTGGGCCACATCTCGGACCGCAGGCCGTATCGGACGGCCCGGATCGCAAGCTCGACGAGGTGAACGACCGCGAGCGCCCCCAGGACGAATGCGAGCCAGTGGTGGATGATGCGGACCCACTCGATCCCGCCCAGGACGCCGATGAACCAGCGGGATACGCCGAGTTGGGCGTACTTCTGCGGGAGCCCCGTCAGGGCCAGGCCCGTGAAGCTTACCATCAGGACGGTGTGCTGGATGACCTGCCATATCGAGAAGCGGCGGACGTACGTCTCCCCGGACACGACGCCGCGTCGCGCAAGCGCCTCAACGGCCTGATGCGCGCCCACGTTGCTCACGGCTAAAGCCCCCTCTTCCGTGCTCGCTGGTGAGCCAGCTCCAGGCCGATGTAGCCCAAAAAGCCCAGCACGGATATCCCGGTGACGATCCGGTAGAACCACGCGATGCCGCCGACCAGAGGGTGCGATTCGGGATTGCGATGCCGGCTCCAGGCGGTGGCGAAGGCCTCGGTGGAGTCAGGATGGCACTTGCGGCAGGTGGTGACCAGGTTCGTGACAAACACCGTCGAGTTGGGATCGGAAGCCGGCAGGATCTTGTGCACCCCGTGGCAGTCGGAGCACACGGCCACCGGGATGCGTGCTGCCCCTGCTTCCTTGAGCAGGGAGGCCGTCATGCCGTGGAACTCCGCCTCGTAGCTGGAGACCGTCCCCGTCATGACGCCGTGCTTTGCCATCAGTTCGTCGTTGCCGTGGCACGAGGCACAGGTGTCGGGGATCGATGCCCGGAACGCCGACGTCGAGACGCGGCCGATCGCGTGCGCGTCGCCGTGGCAGGTCGTGCAGTCCGGCACGTCCGGGTCGCCCCGGGTGAGCGCCCGCCCGTGCGCGCCCAGGTCGAACTCCTTCCCCTCCGAGTGGCAGCCCGCGCAGACGTGCTGCTGCTCGAACCGCCAGTCCCTGAGAGAGATGGTCAGTTCGGGATGGGGGTAGTCTGTACCCACCTCCAGGTGGCACGTCTCGCAGTCCAGGCCGGCCTGGCCGTGCGCCGAGCGGGCGAATGCGTCCGGATCCACGAAGACGTCCACTTCAGAGCCGTCAGCGAAGACCGCCGTCATCCCCTCGGACTCGTGGCAGGATAGGCATGCCTGCGTGCTCTCACTCAGCAACGCCGCTGCCTCGACCCCGGGCGGACCCGAGCCCTCGCCCGGGGTGGGAGCCTGTGCGGCGCCCACCTGCCCGGAAGCTACGGTAGCCGCCAGAGCCAGAGCCGCGCGCACGATGACCCCGGCGACTGGCGATGTGCCAGTGCGCTCCTTCACAATCCATGCGCCCCCCGTGCGGTGGCAGTCCCACCATGGTGGAGTCTATCGACCGCCCGTCATGGCGGCCATAGGGCCCTGACCGTAGCCCCAGCCGCGGTGGACCTTAATCAACGGCGATGCTATCCCCGAGGCCATTGTAAAGCTACGCTATCATGGCCCTGGAGTGACGAATGTCCTGTCGGGCGCGGACTCGCGTACCCTTGACGGCGGGAGAAAGGGACCGTAGACTGAGCCTTGAGAGCGATTCTCAGTCTCGGGCTCTGGTTAGTGCGAATAACTCCTAATTCGGAATAACATTCGGGAGAGGGGGGGACCGGTGGCGCCTGAACGGCCGGGCACGTCTCGGCCCGGCAGGACCGTTCCCCTCCACGCCCTGCGGCCCGGCCAGTGGGGCCGGATCCAGGCCCTCAGCGGGGGTCGGGGCCTGGTCAGCCGGGCCATGGCCATGGGGCTGACCCCCGGCACGCCCGTCTGCCTGCTCTCCAGCCTAGGGGGTCCGGTCATCATCTCGGTCCGGGGCTTGCGCCTGGCCGTGGGCAGGCAGATGGCGTGGCGCATCCAGGTGGATCCCGGCGAGGCCGCCTCTCCGGAGCCGGAGGGCACACGGCGCGTATGAGCTGCCACGGTGCCGGCCACCCCCTCAGCACCCCTCCCACCACCAGCCGGCCATTCACCGTGGCCCTGGTCGGCAATCCCAATGTCGGCAAGAGCAGCCTGTTCAACCTGCTGACCGGGCTTCACCAGCGGGTGGGCAACTGGCCGGGCAAGACCGTCGAACGACGTGAGGGCTTCCTGAAGGTTGCCGGCCGCGAGGTGGTCGTGACCGACCTTCCGGGCATCTACTCGCTCAGCCCCCACACGCTGGAGGAGGCGGTGGCGCGGGAGTTCTTGCTGGAGGGGAAGCCCGATCTGGTCATCAACGCGGTGGATGCCGCAAACCTGGAACGCAACCTCTACCTGACGACGGAACTCCTCGACCTGGAGTCGCCGCTCGTCGTCGCGCTGACCATGACCGACCTGGCAGAGGCCAAGGGGCTGCGCTTCAATGTGCAACGCCTCCAGGCCGGGCTGGGTGTCCCCGTGGTTGAGGTGGCCGGTTCCACGGGACGCGGCCTCGACGCCCTGCTCCGCCTGCTCGAAGCCGCCGTGAACGGGCAGATCCCGCCGGCGGAGCCCCGCGTACGGTTCGGGCACTCGGTCGAAGCCCTCATCCAGGAGATCGCCGCAGGTATCCCGTACTCTGCGGGCCTTCCGCGGCGCTGGGCCGCCGTGAAAGTGATCGAGCAGGATCCGGAGGTGCTGGCGCGGCTTGCATCGCAAAACGGGCACGCCCGGGATGGCGCCGCCTACCTGACCGGCGCGCTCCGGGAGATGGCCGCCGCGGGCGGCGCGCCTTCGCTGGACGGACCGCTCCAGGTGGCCGACGAGCGCTACGCCTGGATCGGCGCGCTTGTGCAAGACGCCCGGGAATCCGGTCAGGACGCGGAAGCCGGGATGACGTTCAGCGACCGCCTGGACGCTTTCGTGACCGGCCGGTTGGCCGGCCCGCCGCTTGCCGTTTTGCTCCTCGCGGCCGGCATCTGGGGTGCGTTCCGCCTGGCCGGGCCGCTCCAGGACCTGATGGATTCAGCGTTTGCGGCCCTGGGCCAGGCGGCGGTGGAGGTGCTCGGAGGCCGGCTCCCCGCCTGGGCCGTGGCGCTGGTTCGTGACGGCGTCATCAACGGGGTGGCCGCGGTGGCGCTGTTTGCCCCGCTGGTGGCCGCCTTCTTCTTGTTCTTGGGCCTGCTGGAGGACTCGGGGTACTTCGCGCGCGCCGCGTTCGTGCTGGACAGGCTCATTGGCCGGTTCGGTCTGCAGGGCAAGGCCGGGATCGGGTTGATGATCGGTTACGGATGCAACGTCCCTGCGGTGATGGCTGCCCGCACGGCGCCGTCCCAGCGGTCCAGGGTGGTCAGCATCCTGGTGTCGCCGCTCGTCATCTGTTCGGCGCGGCTCGTGGTGATAAGCTTCCTGGCTTCGGTCTTCTTTCCCGGGGGGGCGGGCGCGTACGTTCTCGGCGGCCTGTACGCCCTGGGGGTCGTGCTGGTGCTGGCGGTCAGCTGGGTTCTCTACCGCACCGCCCTGAGGGGCGAAGAACACCCCTTCATGATCGAGCTTCCCCCGTACCGGGTGCCCAATTTGCGCAACGCCGGGCTGTACGCGTGGCAGCAGAGCGTCCACTTCCTGCGGCGGGCCGCCGCCATCATTGCGCCGATGACCGTGGTGGTCTGGGCGATGTCGTACTTCCCGCACGGCCGGATCGAAGACAGCATCCTGGGAACGCTCGGGCGGGCCCTGGCCCCGATCGGCGCCCCTCTGGGCCTGGACTGGCGGATGATCGTCTCGTTCTTCCCGGGCTTCGTGGCCAAGGAGGCGACGCTGCCCACGCTGGCGGTGCTCTACGCCGGCGGCGCCGAGGAGGGCCTGGCGGCCGCGCTGCGTTCGGCGGTCAGCATCCCGCAGGCCCTTGCCTACCTCGTCTTCTACGCGTTCTACACGCCCTGCCTGGCGACGGCGACCACCATTTACCAGGAGACAAGGTCACTGCGCTGGACGCTTTTCACCATGGCCTACAACGTTTCCCTGGCGGCGCTTTTGGCCTTTGCGGTCTTCAAGCTGGCCATGCGGGCCTGGAGCGGAGCGGGCGTCCTGTGAGGCCGCTTCGCCGGCTTCTGGCAGCCGTAGCGGAGCAGAAGGCGATCTCCAGCGCCGAACTCGCCCGGCAGCTCGGCGTGAGCCAGGATTCGCTCAGACTGATGCTGCGACAGTTGAACGCGATCGGCCTGGTGGCCCCGGCTCCTGCGACGCCGGCGGCTCCGGCGGGGAAAGGCTCCCGCCCCTGCGATCTTGCGCCGCCGCGATCGGGCTGCGGTGCTTGTCCGATGGCGTCCTCGTGCCGGCCGGGTTCGGGTAGAGCCGCACGGGGGGGCGCGGGAGGGCCCGCTTCGGCCTGGATGCTCACCGAGCAGGGCCGGCGCCTGGCGGCTCTGCTGGGGCCGCAGCCTGCTTGACGAAGTCGGGCAGGGCCACCCTGCCCTCCGCCAGGCGGGCAGCGGCCAAAGCGACGGTAGCCTGCTCGTGAAGGGCATCGTGCCATGGCAGCACCCCCCATACGCCGGTCGGGGAGGGCGGTCCGGGCCGGCCGGCGGGACGCGGCCTCCTGCCCCCTTCAGGCTGTACAGGCGGGAGCAGCACCTCCAGCGCACCGGGCGGGAGGGCGAGTGAACGCCACCACGCTGTTGCCTCGGCGTCCTCAGCCGGCTTGCGCCGTTCGTTCGCCGCCTCCTCCCATCCCGGGTTCCAGACGGGGATGACGCCGTCGCGGCCCGTGATGGCGCGGGACGTCCAGCGGGCGAGATGGAGCGCCAGTTCGACCGCCACCTGGAGGCTCTCGCTGGTCGCGCCAGGCCTGGCGAACACCGCGTAGCTGCTGGCCGAAATCAGCGGGCCGGGTACCAAAGAGGCCTGGTCCAAACCCGCCGGGGCGAGCGCTGCATCCGGCGAGGGCCCGGGGGCGCCCTGGAGAGACGGCCACCAGCCCATCCGGAAGGCAAGCCGCCCGCTGATCGGCCCGACCAGCTGGGCCTCCCCCGCATAGAGGGGTTCCAGCAGGCTCAGGTCGCGCCGCCTCCCGGGCGCGTTGTGCCGGGTACGCGGCCCCGGCAGCGGAGCCGAGGCAATCCAGGCCGCTGCCGCCTCAAGCCGTTCCCTGCTCCACACCGATCCCGGCGCGGGCGGCTTCAGGGCCATGGAGAGGTAGCGCCACGTAAGCGGGTTCCCCGCGTCCACCCAGATGCGCCGGGGCTGCACGCCCGTCCGCTGCACCCACCCCGTCCACTCGGCCCAGCGCGGCACTCCCCACACCCGCTGCCCCTCCGAGGCAAGCGCCAGGGCGCCCGGCAGCAGCGCCCCCGAGGGGTCCGAGGGAAGGAGGGCCTTGAGGTACAGTTCGAGCGGTACCTGCACCGCCGGGTCGAATTGGTAAGTGATCTCGGGCGTTCCCAGCACGTCGGGGAACTCGCCCTTCCGGAGCGCCTCGGACACCACCCGATCGTATTCGCTCCACCTCATCACCCGCACCTCGATGGCCACGTTGGGGTAGCGCTCCCGGAACGCGGCCACGCCCTGCCGGAGCGCCGCCTCCCACCCCCCGGTCGCCCGCAGTGCCGGCTGGTCGACGTCCCAGACGGTGAGCTTCAGGGTGACGTCCCGCTTCACCCGGACACCGGGACGGAACTCGCGCTCCCCGACCCGCACGCGAGGCCCCCACCAGGGCCACGCGGGAAGGGAGATGGCGGCCTGCGCGGGTTGTGGGGGGCCGCCTCCTCCCCACCCGAAGAGGTAGGCGCCGAAGAAGGTCACGGCCGTCAGTCCGAGGATGGCAACCGTACCGGTAGAACGCCGAGGGGCGAGCGTCTTGCCCTCACCTCCTGCCGCCTCTCAGGCCCAGGGCCCGAAACAGGTCAGGGGTTGCCGCCTGTACCCGCGGGAGGCCCAAGACGCGCTGGGCTTCCGCAACGGCCCGCATCGTGGACTCCCCCATGCGGCCGTCCGCCCGGCCGGGGTCGAAGCCGGCCCGCCGCAGGGCCCACTGCAGAACCGGCACGTTCCAGCCTTTCGCCCCCGCCTGGACAGGGCTCTCCCACACGGCCTCAGGTTGAACCCCTGCGATGGTCACCGGGGTCCCCTCCGGCACGATCTCCCAGACCTTTTCCACGTCGGAGTTGAACATCCGGATACAGCCGCCGCTGGCGCGACTACCGATGGACCACGGCTTGTTCGTGCCGTGTATGCCGTAGATGCCCCAGGGGACGTCGAGCTCCAGCCACCGGGTACCGAATCCCCCACCCCAGTCCCGGGCCTTCCGGACGATCCTCCACTCGCCGACAGGGGTGATGGTCTCGGGCTTACCTACCGCCACCGGCCAGCGGCCCACCAGTTCGTCATCCCGGTACAGCGTGAGGTGCACTTCGTTCGTATCGATGACGATCCAGTAACTGCCCGGCTTGACGTCAGGATGCCGCGGGACGTGCCGGGGCGGCGGCGCGGACCGGGAGGCCGCCCGCTGGCTTGCTACCATGTCGGCAGCCTCGTTTTCGAACGTGCGCGCCAGCGCCTTCCACGTCTCCGGGCCTGCGACGCCGTCCGGTTGGAGGCCGTGCCGGGCCTGGAAGGCCCGCACCGCCTCGCGGGTGCGCCGGTCATATACCCCGTCGATCGGGTAGGGGAACAGGGCCAGCAACCGCAGGCCGAGCTGCAGTTCCCGGACCGCGTCGGGGTTGTCAGGTTCGCCCGGGCGGCCGACCACGTCCACCTCGCCGCAGGCCGCGGAGGCCTGCATCATGGCGGCAAGCCGCATGGCCGGGGCAGCCGCCGGTGCCCCCCCGGGCGCAGGGGCCGGCTTTTCGGCCTGCCTGGCGAGGGCCAGAGCCGCCACGGCCGTGACGCAGACAGCCGGGGCGACGAAGAGAGCCGCAGCTCCCCGCTGTGCCAAACCCCCGCCCCACCTTCCAGGGGACAGCCATCCTGCCTTTCGTTATTTTGGGCGCGGGGCGATTATGCGCGGCGGGGCCGGCTGCGTACAGTGCAGCCG
>JBFMCJ010000070.1 GCA_040754675.1 Bacillota bacterium | reverse complement strand
GGCGCTGCCGGGCGTGCGGGAGAGCCTGGCAAGGCGCCGGCGGCGGGTGGCCGTCAGCCCGCTGGCGGCGGGGCGAGCGTTCAAGGGGCCGGCGGTGGAGATGATGCAGGGCCTGGGGCTACGGCCTGAAGCAGCGGGTGTGGCGGCGTTCTACCGCGGCCTCATCGATCTCTTCGTCATCGACCCCGCCGATGAAGCATCCGCGCCGGAAATTGAAGCGATGGGCATGCGCCCCGTGGTGGCGCCCATCGCGCTGCAGGCGGAGGCGGACCGGCGGCGGGTGGCCACGC
Source organism: Bacillota bacterium (assembly GCA_040754675.1). Classification (NCBI taxonomy): domain Bacteria; kingdom Bacillati; phylum Bacillota; species Bacillota bacterium. The sequence goes on along the minus strand of JBFMCJ010000070.1, from coordinate 12,039 downwards.
TGGTGCTGGAGGCGGCAGCGGATGCTGCCTGAAGTGACCGTGGCCATCATCCCGGTAAAAGGCGCCCTGGCGGGGAAGTCGCGGCTCGCCCCGGTCCTGGGGCCGGCGGCCCGCTCGCGTCTCGTACTTTGGATGCTGGGCCGGGTCGCGCTGGCCGCACGGCAGGCCGGGCTCGATGTGCACGTCGTGGGCGGAGATCCTCCGGTGGTGGAACTCTGCGCCGAGTTCGGCTGCACCTGGTCGAAAGACCGCGGAGGGTTGAACCCCTCCGTGAAAGCCGCCCTCGATGAGGCGATCGCCCGGGGCTGGCAGGCGGCTCTGGTACTGCCCGGAGACGTGCCGTGGGTACACCCCGGTGACATCTCAGCGGTGCTGGGCGCCCTGAAGAATCCGTCCACGATAGCGCTGGTGCCGTCTCCGGACGGAGGCACCAACGCCCTGGCGCTGGCCTTGCCCGCCCGGCTGGAGCCGGCCTTCGGGCCGGGGAGCTTTTGGCGTCACCGGACGCTGGCCCGCCGGGCGGGTCTGCGCGCTGTCGCGCTTCGCCCGGCCGGCCTCGCCAGGGACGTGGACGTTCCCGTGGATCTGACGGCTGACCTGTACCGGGCGATCAGCGAGGCCGCTACGCCCGGGCGGTAGGAAACAGGTCCGGCTCCTGGTGCCGCAGGCGCTCGGTGAAGTCCGCCAGCGCCTCGCGCCACGGGCGCATCGGAATGCCCTCGGCGCCGAGGGCTGACGAGTCAAGCGCCGAGCAGGCGGGCCGGGGGGCGGGGCGGTTGAGCTCCGCCGTCGTGATCGGCTCGACGGGCACCTGCCAGCCGGACAGGGCCAGGAGTTCCCTCGCCTGCTCGTAGCGGGAACATGCCCCGGCGTTGGCGGCGTGGAAGACCCGGCGGCTCGACGTCAGGTCTTTTTTGATCATGACCAGCAGCGCCAGCGCCAGGTCCCGCCCGTAGGTGGGGGAGCCCGTCTGGTCGGCCACGACCCGCAGCGCCTCCGGCCCGGCACTCGCCCGGCGGGCGGCCTCCAGGATCGTCCTCGGGAAGTTACGGCCGTACGTCGAGTAGACCCATGCCGTCCGCACGATCGCATACGGGCCGCCCGCATCGGCCACGGCGCGCTCGCCCTCGAGTTTCGTCGCCGCGTAAACGCTCAGCGGGTGGGTCGGGTCGGACTCCACGTACGGGGCGCCCTTGCGCCCGTCAAAGACGTAGTCCGTGCTGACGTAGACGACCGGAATGGCCCGCTCGGCACAGAGGCGAGCCAGGATCCTCGTGGCCTCCGCGTTGACGCGCCAGGCAAGTTCCGGCTCCCGCTCGCAGCGGTCCACGTCCGTGATGGCCGCCGCGTGCACCACGACGTCGGGGTTGAAGCGTTGGAGGGCGCGGCGCAGGGCGTGCGGGTCGGTGACGTCGAGTTCGGCGTGGCCTGGCGCCCAGCAGTCGACGGGCGGCTTTGAGACGCCTGACAGCTCCTCGAGTTCACGGCCAAGCTGCCCGCGGCCGCCCGTCACCAGCATTCTCATGCGGCGAGCCCTCTCACGCCGGCGCGGAGCTGGCCGGCGCCGCTTCGGTCAGGATCCGGCGCATGACCGCCTGCAGGATGCCGCCGTGGCGGTAGTACTCCACGTCCACCGGGGTGTCCAGGCGCGCCACGACGTCGAAGTCAACTCGGCTCCCATCCGGCCGGCGCGCCGTCACATGCAGTTGCTGGCGGGGTGCAAGCCCGCCCGCGATGCCCGTCACCTCGATGACCTCGTGCCCGGTGAGGCCGAGCGTCCGGGCGTTTTCGCCCGCCTTGAACTGCAGCGGGAGCACCCCCATGCCCACCAGGTTGCTGCGGTGGATACGCTCGAAGCTCTCGGCGATGACGGCCCGCACCCCGAGGAGATAAGTGCCCTTCGCGGCCCAGTCCCGGGAGCTCCCCGTCCCGTACTCCTTCCCGGCGATCACCACCAGCGGCACGCCCTCCTGCTTGTAGCGCATGGCCGCGTCGTAGACGCTCATTTTCTCACCGTCCGGAAGGTGCAGGGTCCAGCCGCCTTCGATGCCCGGCACCATGAGGTTGCGGAGGCGAATGTTGGCGAACGTGCCGCGCATCATCACCTCGTGGTTGCCCCGGCGCGACCCGTAGGTGTTGAACTCGTGCTCCGGCACCCCGTGTTGCAGCAGGTACCGGCCCGCCGGGCTGTCCTTGGCGATGGCCCCTGCCGGCGAGATGTGGTCGGTGGTGATGGAGTCGCCCAAAAGCGCCAGGACGCGGGCGCCACGGATATCCTGGGGCGCAGGCGGCTCCAGGGTCATCTCCGTGAAGAACGGCGGCTCCTGGATGTAGGTTGAGGCCGGATCCCAGCGGTACAATTCGCCCTCGGGGACCGGAAGCGCCTTCCAGCGCTCGTCGCCCTCGAAGACGCTTGCGTACTCCTGCCGGAACAGATCCGGACGCAGGGCCTTGCGGATGGCCTCGGCTATCTCTTCCTGGGTCGGCCAGACGTCTTTGAGGTAGACGGGCGTGCCGTTGGGGTCGACGCCGAGCGGCTCCCGGGTGAGGTCGATGTCCACCGTGCCGGCCAGCGCGTAGGCCACCACCAGCATGGGAGAGGCCAGGTAGTTGGCGCGCACCAGCGGGTTGACCCGGCCCTCGAAGTTGCGGTTGCCGCTGAGCACGGCGGCCACCACCAGGTCGTCCGCCTTCACGGAACCGGCCACCGCTTCGGGCAACAGGCCGCTGTTGCCGATGCAGGTGGTGCAGCCGTAGCCTACCACGTGGAAGCGCAGCGCCTCAAGGTACGCAAGCAGCCCCGTCTGCTCCAGGTACCGGGTCACCACCTTCGAGCCCGGCGCCATGCTGGTCTTGACGTGCGGCTTGACCGTGAGCCCGCGTTCGACGGCCTTCTTGGCCAGCAGCGCTGCGCCCACCATGACGGACGGGTTTGACGTGTTGGTGCAGCTGGTGATGGCAGCGATGACCACGTCGCCGTCGCGCAGGCGGCCATTCCCGCTGCCGCCGGCGCCCGCCGGTCCGGGCTGCCCGTCGGGCAGCGGCTTGTTGTAGAAGTTCACCAGCGCCTGGCGGAACGCCGACTTCATGTCACCCAAAAGCACCCGGTCCTGCGGCCGGCGGGGGCCTGCGAGGCTCGGCTGGACCGTGCCCATGTCGAGTTCGACGACGTCCGTGTACTCGGGGTCGGCCGCGCCCTCGTGCCACCACAGGCTCTGTTCCTTGCAGTAGCGCTCGACCAACTCGACGGCGGCCTCGTTGCGGCCGGTGCCGCGCAGGTACCGCACGGTCTCCCCGTCCACCGGGAAGAAGCCCATGGTGGCACCGTATTCGGGGGCCATGTTGGCGATAGTGGCGCGGTCAGGGAGGCTGAGCTCGCGCACGCCGGGGCCGAAGAACTCCACGAACTTGTCCACGACGCCCTTCTTGCGCAGCATCTCGGTGACGGTGAGCACCAGGTCGGTGGCGGTCGCCGCCTCGGGCAGCCGGCCCGTCAGGCGTACCCCGATGACGTCCGGGATCAGCATGTAGTACGGCTGGCCGAGCATGACGGCCTCGGCCTCGATGCCGCCCACGCCCCAGCCCAACACGCCGAGTCCGTTGATCATGGTGGTGTGGGAATCGGTGCCCACCAGCGTGTCCGGGAACGCCTGCCACTCGTCGCCAGCGCGGCGGTGGTGCACCACGGCGGCCAGGTACTCCAGGTTGACCTGGTGCACGATCCCCGTGCCGGGCGGCACGACCCGGAAGTTGTCCAGCCGGCGCTGCGCCCAGCGCAGCAGCACGTAGCGCTCCCGGTTGCGCTCATACTCCAGTCCCACGTTGGCCGCAAAGGCGTAGCTGGTGCCGAACAGGTCAACCTGCACGGAGTGGTCGATCACCAGGTCGGCCGGCACGAGCGGGTTGATGCGCCGTGCCTCGCCGCCCATACGCTCCACCGCCGAACGCATCGCCGCCAGGTCCACCACCGCAGGCACGCCGGTGAAGTCCTGCAGGACGACCCGGGACGGCATGAACGCGATCTCCTGCCGGCTCGCCGTTCGCGGCTCCCAGCGGGCCAGGGCGAGCACGTCCTCTTCCGTCACGATCTCCCCGTCGAGGTGGCGCAGCAGGTTTTCCAGGAGCACCCGGATGGAAAACGGCAGGCGGCCGATGGATCCGACCCCGCGGGCCTCCACAGCGGCGAGGCGGTAAATGGTGACAGGCCCTTGAGGGGTGTCCAGGCGGCCCCTGGCGCCGAACGTGTCCATTCGGGGCGCTTGAGTGTGCGGCATGTGAGTGAAGCCCCCCAATTCGTTGTCCCCGTGCTTCCAGGTGTGCTGCACCGACAGCGACGCCCACGGGCGCGACCACGCCCCCATTTTAGCAGGGCAGGCACCCCTCTACGAGCCCACCACCGCGGCAGGCGCCCGCGAAGCCCCTGCGCGGCAGGCAAACAAGACGTTGCGGTTTGCCCCTGACGTTCGTACCTAGGCGCGGCCCGCCCGTTCAGGTATTCGTTGGTTTGGTGGAGGCTGCGCGGCAATCGGTTACGACACTACGAACGGGGGGTATGGTATGAGACGGCTGCATGTCGTCCTTCTCCGAGCCGGTATCGCGACGCTGGCCGCCGCCGTGGCTGTGGCCTCGTGGTCCTCATGGGGACCTGCCGGGGTGGTGGAGAGCGCCGGTGCCGACATCGAGAAGCAGTGGAGCACTTCGGGCCACGCCGACCGTGAACTGGCCGTCGAGGAGGCCACCGTTGACTTCCGCAAGGCCACGGCCGCGCACTGCGGCCGCTGCCACTCCTCGCAGGGGTTCGCGGCCTGGACGCGCCAGCTTGCGGCCGGCAACCCGGGCAACCTGGTGGGCCCGGACGGGAAGGCCGCCACGGTGGAGTACCTGGCCAGCCTGGGCCTGACCGCTCAGGCCGTGAAGCCCATCGACTGCGACGCGTGCCACACCGAGACCTTTGAACTGCGAGTCTCGGGCAGCACGCCCGCACTCCCGGCCGGCTTCGAGGCCAGAGGCGTGGGCAACGGCGCGCTGTGCATGGCCTGCCATAACACGCGAAACGGCAAGGTGGCCTGGGACGCCGCCGACCCCGGCCGCTACACCGCACCGCACCACTCCGCGCAGGCCGACGTCATCATGGGCAAGAACGTCTTCTTCGTCAACTACGATGCCGCCGACTACGTCTCAGCGCACGCGGCCTTCACGGGCAACTCCTGCGTGACGTGCCACGTCGAACTCGGCGAAGGCCACACCTTCCACGCATCCGAGAAGGTCTGCGCCACGTGCCACGGGTCCGGCTACGAGGCCGAGATGGTGCAGAAGCCTACGCGCCTCTTGCTCGACGAGACCAAGGCGGCCATCAACGCCCGCTTTGCGGCGCAATTCCGGGACAAGATCACCCGGGTCGGTGCATGGGATCCCGAGACGGACAAGACCGAGGAACGGCCGCTGGCCGGCTCGGAGATCGTCTCGGTCACGCCCACGGGCATCCACGGCCAGATGGGATTCGAAATGGTCCTGAAGGACGGCAGCACCGTATGGGCTCAACTCGGGAACCTGAAGGGCGCCGACGGGAAGCCCGTGATCCCCACCGGCGACCCGCTGGTACGGGCCACGTGGAACTACCTGCTGGTGCTGTGGGACGGCTCCTACGGCATCCACAACCCGAGCTTCGCCCGGACGGTGCTCCTCAGCTCCCAGCAGGCGCTTCGCTAGAAGAGCCGCCGGTCTGGGCGCTCGGCCAACGGGCGCCGGAACGGGTGGGTCACAAGGGGAGCGGGCCACAGGGCGGGCCCGCTCCCTTTTGCCTCTATTCCGGGTAGATGAGATACCGTGCCCGCAAAGCCTCAAACGCTTCCAGCTGCGCCTGCCATGCGGCTGCGATGGCCGCAGGGCTCTCCCCGGCGTCGAGCGCACTTCGCACCCGGTCGGTACCCGCCAGCAGGTCGATGAAGTAGCGCGGCCTGCCGCCTGACGATCCGCTCGTGCGCCATTCAAACTGCGCAGGGTAGAGGTGCCGGACGGTGGCCAGGATTTCGAGGGCGGTCTCGACCGGCCTGTACTGGCGGCGGTCGGTCACGTGAACCTGTACGCCGCCCACCACCTGCCCCTGGTACTTGCTGAACGTCGGCGTGAAGTAGGCGGCCCGGAAGCGCACGCCGGGCAACTTCAGCGCGTTGAGCCGGGCGGCGAGCTCCAACGGCTTCACGAAGGGAGCGCCGATCAGTTCAAAGGGCCGGGTGGTGCCGCGCCCCTCGGACAGGTTCGTCCCCTCGAAGAGGCCTTGCCCCGGGTACACCAGCGCCGTCTCGAGGGTGGGCATGTTGGGGGAGGGCATCACCCAGGGTAGCCCGGTCTCGTCAAAGTACATCGACCGGCGCCACCCTTCCATGGGAATGACGTCGAGCCGAGCGCGGCGCCCGCCTGTGGCCTCGGGCACGAAGCGATCGTTGAAGAGGCGCGCGAGTTCACCCGCCGTCATGCCGTGCCGCAGCGCGATGGGGTAGCGTCCGACGAAGCTGGCAAAGCGCGCCTCGAGGACGGGCCCCCCCACCGCCACGCCGCCGATGGGGTTGGGGCGGTCGAGCACCACCACGGGGATGCCGGCCAGTGCCGCCGCCTCCAGGGAGTCCGACATCGTCCAGATGTAGGTGTAGAACCGGGTGCCCACGTCCTGGATGTCGAACAGGATGAGGTCGGTGCCGGACTCCCGGAAAGCCGCCGCAATCTGCTCCCGGTCTTTGCCGTAAAGCGGGTAGAAGGGGATGCCGGTGTCGGGATCGACCTCGATGCCGCTCTGTTTGACCCCCGCCTGCAGACTGCCCCGGACTCCATGCTCCGGGCCGAACGCCGCCACCACCTGCACACCGGCCCGGATCAGGGCGTCCAGGTCATGGGTCAGGTCGGGCAGGACCCCAGTCGGGTTGGTGATAAGCCCCACCCGCCGCCCGGCCAGCATCTGGCGGTGTTTCGCCAGCAACACTTCAATGCCCGGTCGCACGCGCACCACCCCCTCCACCGCCGGACCGGCCCCCGCGCCCTGACCCCGGATGACGCTGCCGGTGACGGGTGCTGCGACGCTCAGCGCGGCCACCAGGAGGCCTGCGCGGACCGACTTCCTGTTCACGCCAGCCCCTTTCGGGGGCGGGGGCGGACGTTCCTCTCGGTCGTCGCATTAGCGGCGACACTACGGCGCGATGCTTCCGGGTGCCGGCGACAACGCGCGCCGCTGCGCCTTGCGACGGAAGGGCGCCGGAGCGAGGGCACCGCCTCGGGAGAAAGAGGTGCAGGGAGGGTTGGCTGGTAAAAGTAACTAATAACGCCAGCGACGGGGTTGGGGGGGTCGAATTGACTCGGACAACTTCGAATGATCGCGACGTTTTTTCCCAGCTTCCGGTGCTTCAGCGCTACATCATCGAATTGCTGAAGAGGCGCGAGGCAACGTACGCTCGCCCCGTGCGTTCACGGGAGATTGCGAGCGCGCTCAACATCTGCGAGACCTACGCTCGAGAACAGGCGCGCTGCCTGGTGCTCCGGGGCCTCATCCAGGTGCGCCCCGGACCCCGGGGCGGGTACTACCTCGACCCGCCTGGCCCAGCGACGGGCCACGCCCCCCAGGCCTTCGACCTGGAACGCTGTCACGATCCCGAGGCATCGCTTCCGAGCATCCTGCGCAGGGCAGCTGCCGGCCTGGATGCCCTGGCCCAGGCGCTGGACCAGCGGAGGTCTTCCGTGCCGCCCGCGGCCTTTCACGGGCTTCTCGAGAGCCTCTCCCGCCTGAAGGACGCGACCGCCCGCGTCTGCAGCGCCCTTTAGCGGGCGCCGTGAAGGAGTGCGCGCAGGGCCAGGGAACGTATGGAGGCGGGAGGTGGGGCGCATGCGCAGGGGAGATCGGGCTGGGAAGCTTCCGGCCGTCTGGCTTTTCGCCGTTTTGGTCTTGCCGGGCATCGCCCTGGCACCTGTGGCTTCAGGCGCCGCCGGGACCGGGGACGCCGAGCGCGCCCGGCAACTGGTCTCGCAGGCCGACGCCATCTACGACAAGCGAACCGGCGCCGAAGACGTGAGAAAGGCGTACGAACTCTACAAGCAGGCTTTCACGGCCGATCCCAACTCTTACGAAGCGGCGTGGAAGGCCGGGCGCGCCGCCTGGCAACTGGCCGAGCTGGTGGACAAACCCGAAAGGCGCTCGATCCTGGAAGAGGGACGCGACATCGCCCGCCGCGCCGTGGAACTCAAGGCGGACGGCGTGGACGGGCATTACTGGTACGGGGTGCTCATCGGCCGGGTCGGGGAGGAGCGCGGCGTCCTGGTGAGCCTGTTCATGGTGGACGACGTGGTGCGGGAGATGGAGACCGTGGTGAGGCTCGACCCCACCCACGCGGGGGCGCACCACGTGCTCGGCGTGCTGTACCGCGTCGTACCGGGCCGGCCGCTTTCCATCGGCGACAAGAAGAAGGCGGTCGAGCACGCCGAACTGGCCGTCAGGTATGCCCCGGACGACGTGCTGTACCGGCTCGGCCTGGGGGAGGCCTATCAGGCGGCGGGCGACCGGGAAGCGGCCATACGGGTTTACCGGGAAGTCCTGGCCATGGAGGTCAAGGATCCGGTCAACGACGTGGCAAATAAGGAACGGGCCCGCCAGTACCTGAAGGAGCTGGGGGAGAATCCCTGAGGAGGCCGCGTGGGTGCAGCAAGATTTCAACCACCTTGTCACCGAGGCTCGCAACGCCGCAACGCAGAACCTGGACGAACTGAATTCGCTGGAAATCGCGAGGGTGATGAACGAGGAGGACGCCCGCATCGCCCGGGCCGTACATGACGAACTGCCGGCGATTGCCAGGGCCATCGACCTGGCAGCCGCCACGCTGGCGGGGAACGGCAGGGTCTTCTACGCCGGGGCGGGCACCAGCGGCCGGATCGGGCTGCTGGACGCATCGGAGTGGCCCCCGACCTTCGGCGTCGAGCCGGACGCCGTCCAGGTGATCCTGGCGGGGGGGCTGGATGCGGCGTTCGGCGCGGCCGAAAACGCCGAGGACGACGAAGAGGACGGCTACCGGCGTGTCCGTGAGCGGGTGGGGCCGGGCGACCTCGTGGTCGGCATCACGGCCAGCGGCCGGACGCCTTTCGTCATCGGCGCCCTGCGGGCCGCCCGAGAGGTAGGGGCTCGAACCGTCTCCGTCGCCTGCAACCGGCCCAGCCCCGTCGAGGAACTGGCGGACGTCGCCATTGCGCCGATCGTGGGGCCCGAGGTGATCGCCGGGTCCACGCGCTTGAAGGCCGGCACGGCACAGAAAATGGTCTTGAACATGATTTCAACGGGCGCCATGGTACGGCTCGGCAAGGTCTACCAGAACCTGATGGTGGACATGAGGGCCAGCAATGAGAAGCTGCGCCAGCGGGCGGTGCGCATCGTGCTCGAAGCGACGGGGTGCAGCGAGGAGGAGGCGCGCCGCGCGCTGCGGGAAGCCGGAATGCACGTCAAGACCGCTATCGTGATGGTTCTGACCGGGGCGGGCGCGGCCGAGGCTCGGGCCCGCCTGGAAGCGGCCGGGGGGTTGGTGCGCCGGGCCGTAGCGGCAAGGCCCGCGTGACGGCCCGCTCCGGCGTGCCATGGGTTTTACATCGATTCGACGGTTGATCCCGCGTGAGCACGGCGTCTGGTTCATGTGGTTGCTGCCCGTCCTGCTGGGCGCCGCCATCGGCCGGCCGGGGTGGATCCACGTCTTCATCCTGCTTTCGGCCCTCTTCCTGCACCTTGCCTCGTTTGCCGCACTGGAGGCGGTGAGGGAAGGTCCGCGAGGCGGGTGGCTGCGGCGCGGGGCGGCTGCGTTCGGCGGCCTCGCAGCCGTGCTGGTCCTTTATCCGGCCATGCAGTGGCCGGTCCTTGTGGCGTTCGGTGCCCTGGCCGCGGCCCTGTTCGGGACGAACCTGGCGTTCGCCAGAGCGCGCAAGGAGCGCACCCTCGTCAACGACGCGCTGGCCATCGCCGGGCTCGAACTGTGGGCGCCCGTGTCGTACCTCGCCGGTACCGGTGCTTTGGACCGGAACGCGGCATTGCTGTGGCTGTTCTGCTTTCTGTACTTTTTCGGCACGGCGTTTCACGTCAAGACGCTCTTCAGGGAGCGCGGCGACCGTGATTTCAAGCGGCTCTCCAACGCAGTGCACGTGGCGCTTGTCGCCGCGCCGGCGCTGGTGGGCTTGCCGAAGGTCGCCCTCGCGTATGTGCCGAGCGCTATCCGAACGTGGCTGCTTCCGAGCGGCACGAGGCTGCGCCCCGTCGTCGCCGGGCTCATCGAGATCACCAACAGCCTGCTCTTCATGGGCCTGCTGGTATGGCTCTGGTGAGACGGGAGGACTCGCCGGGTCGGGGCACTGCGACAGTGCGGAAAGGATCGGTGTCGTCTGGCGTCGAACGTTTGTGTCGGGTCGAGACCACTGGTGTCGCTATAGGGAGGGACACCGTTGCAACCGCTCGCAGACTCATCTTCAGCCCCGGTCAGACCCTCAGCCTCAGCAAGACCCGCTGCCTCACGCCCGTTCCCCGGTTCCGCCCCGCCCGCTGCTTACCGTCAACGCCCCGAACCCGGCTCAGGCGAGTTCGTCGTGGCCTCCGTTCAAGAGGTCCGAGACCGCTGGAGCCACTTCATCCAGCTCGTCCGCACCACGGGCCGAAGCGTCCTGGTCACCCACATGCGCAGGCCCGTTGCCGCCCTCATCAGCCTGGATGATCTGGAATTGCTTGAAAGCCACGACACCCGGCGCCGGGCCAGACGGCGCCGGCCCAGCACGTGGCGGTAGGCCTTAGAGCCGCAGCGCGTACCAGACCAGGCGGATCCATTCAATTGGGATGGTTTCGCCGCCGTCGGGGTACTGCCACCACCGCCCGGTCTCAAACCGCCATTCGGTGCTGGGCGCGCTCAACACCTCGATCCCCGCCGGGCCGTACACCCGACGGAACGTCATGGCGGCCCGGCGGGAGTGCCAGTCGGAGGTCACCACGATGACGCGCTGCCATCCCTGGGCCCGCGCGATCTCCGCGGTGAAAACCGCGTCCTGCCAGGTGCTGTTGGGCCGTGGCTCTTTGATGATGGCGCTCGCCGGCACACCGGCCCGCCGCGCGACCTCTGCCAGGTAGTCGGCCTCCGTCCTGTCGGGAGCGATCAGCCGGCCACCGGTGACGACCAGGGTCTTTGCGAAGCCTTCCTTGTAAAGTTGAATCCCTTTTTGAATGCGCCCTTTCCAGTCGCCTCCGAGCACAATGATGGCGTCGGCCCTGGCTGGCGGGTCGAAGACGACGAGAAACCGCGCAAGCCCTTCCAGCATCAGCGGGTAGGTGAGCGCCACGGCTGCCACGGCGGACGCCAGGACCCCAATGGCGACAAGCAGGCGGCGGCCCCACCTCCGGCGGCCGGGCAGGCTGGGTGGGCGCGTCCAGAGTGCTTCGCCTCTCAACGCCGCTGGATGGCCTCCTTACCGGACGCCGGCCTCAGAGCTACACTTCCGGCTCTTCAGCTTGCGCCGGGAGCCTGAACGGGCGTGTCCTGGCGGGCAAGCCGGCGCTCCTTGACCGATGCCCGGATCTGCGCCAGGCGCTCGCCGTGCAGCGGGTACAACCACAAGAACACAAGCGTGAGCACCAGAATGGCGGCCGGGATGGCCGTGACCAGGAGCCGTAGCCCGAGCAGCGCCGACTCGGGCTGCTGCGCAAGGTTGGGGTCGTAGCCGGAACGGCTCAGCACCAGGCCCAGGATGCCGGCCTGCGCCACGCCGTTGAGGCGCAGGATGAGCGCGTGCATGCCGAAGTACATGCCCTCCCGCCGGCGCCCCGTGCCCAGGTGATCCTCGTCGATGACGTCCGCAATCAGCACGTCGAGCAGGAGCATCACCGCGGCGATGCCGATGCCGATCAGCCCGGCGGCCACCATGCCGCTTCGCAGATCCCTGGCCAACCAGAAGCCGCTCAGAGCCACCAGGTAGAGGATCACGCCCTCGATCATGGCGCGGCGTGGCCCCACGGCCACGGTTCGCCGCGCCCACAGGGGTAGG
>JBFMCJ010000069.1 GCA_040754675.1 Bacillota bacterium | reverse complement strand
CCGCCGGAACGCTCATGAGCGCCCCGACGACCGACGCCCGCCCGAAGTACGCCATAACCAGCGGCGACACACACGCCCACGCAAATGCGGAGATGCCGAGAGCCACCAGCGCCTGGCGGTCTATGACCTGCACCACCCGAAAGAGCCACAACCCGTGACTCAGCGGCCTTCCCTGCATCCGGCCGTCGCAGGCGAGCAGGAACAGCCCGATACCCAGCGTGGCAACGTATGACATCTGAAAGCCGGGATCCGAGCCCAGATGCGGGTTCCCGCTCAGGAGCTGAACGGCCCCCGCCACTCCCAACGCATCTACCAGCCCGGCCCGCCTTCCCGCCGCCCAGACGGCCAGGGCCACCGTCTGAACCATACTGGCCCGCACCGCCGGGGCGCTCAGTCCCGTCATGGCGGCATAAAGCCAGCCGGCCGCCACGGCGGCTCCTGCCGAGGCCGGCCGCACACCGGGCCGGGAGCGGGCCATCCGGCGCGCCAGGGCCACGAAGGGGCCCGCCACAAGGCCGACATGGACACCCGACACCGACAGCAGGTGCCCGAGGCCAGCTGCCTGGAGCGCCTCTTGCTGCGAGGGCGTCAGGGCGTCCCGCTCTCCCAGCCCGACGGCCAGCAGCCACCGGGAACCCACGGGCCCGACCCTCTGCCGGATCCGGTCGGCCACCCCGATGCCGGCTCGCAGCACGGCGGCGCGAATCTTCGTTACAACGGGGGGAGGTGCCGGAGGCGTCCCCGGGATGACGCGTTCGGCGGAGCGCGCTTTCACGGCGAGGACCACACCCCTGGCGTTCAGGTAGCGCCTCGGGGAGAAGGCCCCCGGGTAGGGCGCCTTCTCGGGCAACTTCACCAGGCCCCTGACCGCCACCCATGCTCCAGGCACCACGTTGGTGGCGCTTTGCGGCGGCACTTCCACCTGGACTGCCCCGGGGAGCGTCGTCCAGGGGCCCTGTGGCAGGCGGCCCGGGGTGTTCGAGAGACCGGCCGGGTGCAGGATGACGCGAACGGTGAAGGGCGTACGCTGTGGCGGTGCAGCCACGAACCCCCCGACCCACGCCACGCGTCCGCCCTCGAACTCTCTCAAGGCAGCGGCCTGCCGGGCAATCCGGTACGCGCCGACCCAGCTCCCGGTGAGTCCGGTGAGGGCCAGAATCACGGCCATCCGGCGCAGGCGCGCCCGCCGCCTGGACCCTGTCGGGAACAGAAGGCTCCCCGGTGGAGGCCGGGACGGAGGAGGCCACGCCGGTGGCCCGAGAACCGCCCGCGCTGTCCCGGCTCCGGCGGCGCTGGCGATGGCTCGGGCCGCCGCCCGACCCATTCTCCAGGCGGCCACCATGGCGAGGCTCAGCCACACAACCCGGGTCGGCCCTTCGGGGGTCCACTCCCGGACGGCGGCCGCCGTAATGCCCCCGGCCAAACCCCAGCCGGCCAGCCCGATCGACGAGATCCGCATACGGCCCGGCTGCTACGTGCTCCCCACCCGCACCAACGCCCGGAGCTTTTCCAGTGTCCTGGCACCGATGCCCGGTACCTCGATCAGGTCATCCACCATGGCAAACGGTCCGTGTGTCTGCCGGAACTCGACGATGCGCCGGGCTATGACCGGCCCGATCCCCGGAAGCCGTTCCAGTTCCTCTGCGCTCGCCGCGTTCAGGTCGAGCCGTTGGGGTTCCTCCGACATCCGCCCGGCGACCGGCACGCGGTGTCCCCCCGCGTCCTCTGCCGTCGCCGGGCTGCCGCGGGCCTGTTGGGCCCCGGAGGCAGGGGAGGCGGGAGCCAGACCCGCAGCTGCCATCGCCACCGCCGCCCCTGCAGCCTTCGCCTCTTGCCCCCGCACTTCGGGCGAGACCACCACGATGGGGTGAGACCCGATTTCCCTGCCTACGTGGACGCCGGCAGCGAACAGGCCCATCGCAACGAACAGAAGCAGCACCGGACCGTATAGCAGGGCACGCGCTAGCCGGCCTAACTTCAGCCGCATGCGCAGGCCTCGTGGCCCGAACAGAGCTGAACTCCCCATTGCTGCACCCCCGCCAGCCGGGCAGTCTCTTTCTCGGATTAGCCGTGCTAACGTCCCGCTCCTGCCGCGCGCTTCACCGCCGCCTCAGACGCCCGACGGTCGCCGGTGCCGGCAGGGGGACGTACTGCACGGACGGCCGCCGCTCCGGCGCCTGCGGGTAGAGGTCCATCAGTGCGTACATGGCGTCCGGGAGCCCGCAGCGCACCGGGAGCCCCCACTCCTGCAGCTGGCGGCAGTCGAGGGGGAAGTCGTGCGTCCACCGGCCCTGGCTCAGAAGCGTCGCCACTTCCTCAGCCCTCTCCGGCGGCAGCCGGTCGGCCAGCATCTCCCGCACCAGGTCCTTGACCTGGGCCAGTGCCTTGCGGGCCATGTCGGCCAGGATGAGCGTCTCGTCGTCCACCCGGTTTGGATCTTTCTGCTCGACGGCGCGTACGATGGAGGCTGCCGGCCACTGCCCGAGCTGAGGGTCAACGGGGCCGAGCACGGCGTTCTCGTCCATCCAGATCTCGTCGGCGGCCAGCGCGATGAGGGATCCGCCGGACATTGCGTAGTGGGGGACGAAGACACTGACCCGGGCGGGGTGGCGGCGCAGTGCCTGCGCGATCTGTTCGGCGGCCAGGACGAGCCCTCCGGGGGTGTGCAGGATCAGGTCGATGGGGACGTCAGGCGGCGTCGTGCGAATGGCGCGCAGGACCTTCTCGGAATCCTCAATGGTGATGAACCGCCGCCCGAACAGCCCCAACAGCCCGAAGCTCTCCTGGCGGTGGATCAGCGTGATGATGCGGCTGCCCCGGCTCCTCTGGATGCGCCGCAACATGCGCAGCCGCAGCCGCTCAATCTGCTGCTGACGCAGGAGGGGCCACACCGACGCTGCGAATATGAGAAGCCAGAACCACTGGAAAAAGTCCATGTTTATACGCCAGCCCCTGCCGTAGTGTCGGTGAACGGGCGCGCCGGTATGCGCGACATCCGGACGAGAGGAAGGATCGAGCATTCCGTGGTGCAACTGGAACTCGCCACAACCGAACGAAGCCAGGCCATCGACATCACCGCGAAGCTTAAGGAGGCCGCAAGCCGGCTGGGCATCCGGGACGGCGTCCTCCACGTCTTCTGCCCCCACACCACCGCCGGCCTGCTTATCAACGAGAACGCAGATCCCGCGGTGGAGGCCGACATCCTGGCCCACCTCGAACGCATGGTGCCGTGGGACGGCCCCTGGCGCCATGCCGAGGGCAACGCCGCGGCCCACGTCAAGGCGTCGCTGGTCGGCCAGTCCGTCTGGGTGCCGGTCGAACACGGGCGACTCCAGCTCGGCCGGTGGCAGGGCGTCTTCTTCTGCGAGTTCGACGGGCCGAGGCGGCGCACCGTCCGGGTGCAGGCGCTCGAGTCGCCCTCGCTCGACGAGGGGGCGCTGCGCCGGTGAACGTCGCCATTCTGGGCGGCACCGGGCGGCAGGGGTTCGGGCTTGCCCTTCGGTGGGCGGCGGCGGGCGTCAGCGTGGGGATCGGCTCTCGGGACGAGGCGAGGGCAAAAGAGGCGGCCGCTCGCGCTCGGCAGGTGCTGCGGGATGCCGGGCAGCAGGTTACGGGTGAACTGGCGGGGCTCTCCAACGACGAGGCCGGAAGGGTTGCCGACGTGGTGGTCGTCACCGTGCCCGCATCGGCCCTGGAGGCCCTTCTCGTACCGCTGCAGCCGCATCTTGCGGGGAAAGTGGTCATCGACGTCTCGGTGAGCCTCGCCCGGCGCGAGGGGCGCTGGCAGGCCGTGTTACCCGGCGAGGGGTCCACCGCGCTGCGGGTACGCGCCCTTTTGGGCGGCCACCGGGAGCTTGCCGCCGCGTTTCACACCGTATCGTCGGCAGTCCTGGCCGACCTGAGCCGGGAGCTTTCCGGCGACGATACCCTCATCTTCTCTGACAGCGAGAAAGCCGCCGAAACCGCCGCCACCCTGGCCCGTTTTGCCGGACTGCGCCCGGTGCTGTCCGGTGACCTGAGGGATGCCGCCACCGCCGAGCACCTGGTGGCACTGCTCTTGCAGCTCCAGCAGCGCCACCGCCGCCGCGGCCTGGGCGTCCGCCTCACCCATCTTTCGTAACGATGCTCACGAGCTTGCCCGGCACCACGATGACCTGCCCGATGTTGCGCCCGGCGGTCCACCGCTGGACCCGCTCGGTGCCCAGCGCAATCTTCCGTATCTCCTCCTCGGGTGCATCGGCGGGCACCTCGATGCGGTCCCGCACCCTGCCGTCCACCTGCACGGCCATCGTGACCCGTTCGACCTGCAGCGCTTCGGGGCTGTACACGGGCCACGGCTCCTCGTGCACGCTCCGGCGGTGCCCCAGGCGCTCCCACATGGACTCGGTGACGTGCGGGACGAAAGGCGCCAGGGCCAGCGTGAGGATCTCCAGCCCCTCCCGCACCACGCCCAGGTGGGGCCTTGCGTCCGGCCGGTCCTTGTAGCGGTAGAACGCGTTGACGGCCTCCATCAGCGCCGCAATCGCGGTGTTGAACGAGAATCGCTCCTCGCAGTCCACCGTCACCTTTCGCAGCGCCTGGTGCACCGCAGCCCGCAGCTCCTTTTCGTCCGGGCCTATAGAGGCTCCATCCGAGCCGGGCCGGTAGGCCGGTACCTCTTCCAGGGCCGGGGCATACTCCTCCACCAGCCGCCAGACCCTCTCGATGAAACGCCGGGCACCCTCCACGCCGGAGGTGCTCCACTCCAGCTCCCGGTCGGGCGGCGCCGCGAACAGGATGAAAAGACGCGCCGTGTCGGCCCCATACCGGCCGGCCACCTCGTCGGGGTCCACCACGTTGCCCCTGGACTTGCTCATGGCGGCCCCGCCCAGCGTCACCATGCCCAGCGTGAACAGCCGACGAAACGGCTCGTTCTCCTGCACCAGGCCCTCGTCGTAGAGCACCTTGGTGAAAAAGCGCGAGTAGAGCAGGTGCAGCACCGCATGCTCGATGCCGCCGATGTACTGGTCGACGGGCATCCAGTACCGCACCGCTGCCTGGTCGAACGGCGCGTCGCCGGCCTTCGGCGAGCAGAAGCGCAGGAAGTACCACGACGAGTCGATGAACGTGTCCATGGTATCGGTCTCCCGCACCGCCGGCCCGCCGCAGCGCGGGCAGCGCGTGTGCAGGAACTCCGGTGCCGTTGCCAGCGGCGCCTGGCCCCTTGGCGAAAACTCCACCTGTGCGGGCAGCAGCACCGGCAGCTCGCTCTCCGGGACCGGCTGCTCCCCGCACCGCTCGCAGTACACAATGGGAATGGGGCAGCCCCAGTAACGCTGGCGGCTGATCAGCCAGTCGCGCAGGCGGTACTGGACGCTGGCCTTCCCGGCGCCGCGCCGCGCAAGCTCGGCGATGACCGCGTGCTTGCCCTCCTCGCTCGGCGTCCCGTCGAACGGCCCGGAGTTCACCATGACGCCCGGGCCTTCCCAGGCTGCCTGCAGCTTCTCCCCGTCCAGCGGCACGCCCTCGGCGGCGATGACCACCCGGACGGGAAGGTGGTACTTGCGGGCGAACTCGAAGTCCCTCTGGTCGTGGGCCGGCACGCCCATCACGGCGCCGGTGCCGTACTCCATCACGACGTAGTTGCCGATCCAGATGGGCACCGCTTCGCCGTTGATGGGGTTGATGGCGTGCGCGCCGGTGGGAACCCCCACCTTCTCCGCCTCGGCCAGCTCCTGCTCCCGCAAGGCGAGCGCCCTCGCCATCTCCCGCACGGACCGCTCGTGCGGCCCCCCGGCCGCGAGCTTCTCGGCCAGGGGGTGCTGCGGCGACAGCACCATGTACGTGACGCCGAACAGCGTGTCCGGCCGGGTGGTGAAGACGGCCAGCTCGTCCCCCGTCTCCTTCACCCGGAAGCGCACCTCGGCGCCCGTGCTGCGCCCGATCCAGTTGCGCTGCATCACCTTGACCCGCTCGGGCCAATCGGTGAGGAGCTCCAGATCCTCCAGCAGCCGGTCAGCATAGGCGGTGATGCGCAGGAACCACTGGCGAAGCTGCCGCTGCTCCACCTTGGTGTCACATCGCCAGCACTCGCCGTCCCCCACCACCTGCTCGTTGGCCAGCACTGTCTGGCAGTGGGGACACCAGTTGACCCGGGCGTTGGCCTTATAGGCCAGGCCCTTGCGGTACATGAGCAGGAACAGCCACTGGGTCCACCGGTAGTACTCGGGGTCCGAAGTGGCGAACTCGCGGCTCCAGTCGTAGCTGATGCCGAGCCGCTTGAGCTGGTCTCGCATCGCGGCGATGTTGCTGTACGTCCAGTCCGCCGGGTGGCGGCCGTGCTGGATGGCCGCGTTCTCGGCGGGAAGCCCGAACGCGTCCCAGCCCATGGGGTTGAGTACGTTGTAGCCGCGCATGCGGTAAAAGCGCGCCACCACGTCCACCAGCGTGTAGTTGCGCAGGTGGCCCATGTGCAGCCGCCCCGACGGGTACGGGAACATGCCCAGCGCGTAGAACTTGGGCCGCGCCCCGCCCTCCGTGGCATGGTAGAGGTCGCTCTCCTGCCACTTCGCGTGCCAGTGCGCCTCGATCGCCCCCGGGTCGTACGGACGCGCCTGCAACGTCCCCCTGCGAACTTCCGTTGCCGCCATACCTTCCTCGAACCCCCTGTAAACGAAGAGGCACCTTCCGCCCCTAGAGGCGAAAGGCGCCTGCCTTCCGCGGTACCACTCTACTTGGCCGAACGCTCGGATTCGGCCCTCTCCTGGCGGGTAACGGCCGCCCTTGAGCCCCTCAGGGCTCCTTCACCGTCCCGGACTACAGGGCTTGACGGATCCCGTTCGCCCGGAAAGCTCAGGGGTGAGTTCGCAGCCCGGAGGTCACCGCCTTGCACCAACCGGCGGCTCTCTTGGTGTACTCTCCTGAGCCGGAGAGTAGTGAGGCCTCGCGCTTTGGCCGCTACTGCTCCCCTTCGTCGCCCTTGCGATATGGCCCTGGAGTTAAACAGGCGGAGGGTGTCGTCTTACCTTGCAGCGGAAGCCACACCCTCCGCGCCCTCGGTCCCGGACGCCCTGAACACCGTTTACCTGAACCTCGAAGTGGTGGAGCCGAGCGGGATCGAACCGCCGACCTCGTGAATGCCATTCACGCGCTCTCCCAGCTGAGCTACGGCCCCACCGGGCTGCCCCTGATTATACCGGCGTCGATACGGCCGGTCAAGCGCTTGGGCCTACGGCCGGATGTCCGACGCCGTGATGACCACGCCGCTCCAGCTCTCGGAGGCGCCTGCATCGCCCTGTCCGGCGAGGCCTACGAACACGGCCATGTAGTCGCTGCCCGCCAGCCGCAGTTGCGCGGGCAGCCCGGCTACCCCTCGATGGCGAGGCGCGGAGCCCGGTCCCACAGGGCCTCGAGGTCATAAAACTCCCGCTCGGCGTGGTGAAAGATGTGCACCACCACGTCCCCGTAGTCCAGCAGGATCCATCGGGCCCCTTCGCCGCCTTCTCGACGCGGCACGCCCGCCCCTGCCTCGTGCAGTGCCCTTTCCACGTGTTCGGTGATGGCGCGCAGGTGCGGGGTTGACGTGCCGCTCGTCAGCACGAAGAAATCGGCGAGCGGGCTCATGAGGCGGAGATCCAGGACGACGGTATCGGAAGCTTTGCGCTCGTCAGCTGCGCGGGCCGCGAGCCTGGCGAGCTCGGCCGACTCCAGCGGTCTCACCTCCCGTCGCAGGGCCTTCACTCCCCCTGATCCTCCGGACGAGGTCTATTCCCACCAAAACGATAACGTCTTTACGGGCCTCGGGGCCATCCTCGGCGGTCCAAACGCCGCCTGTGCGTTCCACGCTGAGCCCTCCGAGGATCCGGGCGACCTGCCTGGCCAGCGGCAGGCCCCTGTCCGTCAGAGCCAGCACGCGGCTTTCGTCCAGGCCGAACTGCCGCGCGTTCCCCACGAACTCCACCCGGATCCCGGCGGCGCTCAGGACGCTGGCAACCTGGGCCGCCGAGCCCTGAACGCCGTTGGCATTGAGCACCGCCACGGACCCGGGGATGGCCGGCCCCTGGAGCACCTGCCTGGCCACCGCTTCCACCCGGGCGCGGTCCGGCAGCCAGTAGCTGGCACCCGCCACGGTTCCCGGCATGCCCGGAAGCACCCCCGTGCTCAGCTCGAGGCGATTGTGCCGCATCACCCAGCCAGCAGCCGCCAGTGCGAGGTCCAGCGGCATGTCGGTCTCCACCATGGCGTACGTCTCCCGCAGCACCCTGGGCAGCCTCAACAGCACCCGGCGGCGCGTGACGGCTTCAAAGAGCGCCCGGGTGAACTCCTGCTGCCGCTCCACCCGGCCGAGGTACTCCCCGGTCCCCGGGTCGAAGGAGACGTCGCCAAGCCCGTCTGCCCGGAAGCGCACGAACTCCAGCGCCTCCTTGCCGGAAAGGCGCTGCCGGCCCGGCCGCAGATCGATGACCAGGTTCTGCGCGCGGTCGACGTAGCGCATGCGGCTGGGAACGGTGAGTTCCACGCCGCCGATGGCGTCGACGAACCGCTCGAACGCCTGGAAGTTGACCTTGACGTAGCCGTCGATGGGAACGCCGAGGAGCTGCGCAAGGGTATCCATCAGCACGTGCGGGCCGTAGGCGGTGAACAGCATGTTGACTTTGTTGTGCGAGCCCCCCGGCAGCTTCACCCGGGTGTCCCGCGGCACCGACACCACCCCGACGTGCCCGTCGTCGAGCCGCAGGGACGCCACCAGGATGGCGTCGGTCCGGCCCGGGTCGTGGGCGCGCTCGTCGATGCCGACGACCACCACGGAGAGGTACCCGTCCGCCGCGGGGCCGTCGCGCAGCGGCTTCTCCAGGGCTGCCGTCAGCCAGCCGGGTGCGATCCAGACGGTTGTGACGAACAGAGCGGCGGCCGACAGGAATCCTGCTGCAAGCAGGACGAGCCGGCGCCTGCGCCGCTGCTTCCCGTGCTGGGCGGCACCCGACCTGAGTTCGGCGGTGAAGCGCAGGTCCGGTCGGTCAACCACGGAAGCCATCCGCCCGCCGCAGCAGCAGCCAGTTGCGGGCCTCAACGGTGCGGGGGTGAATGGGCAGCCCCCTGTCAATGAGATGCCGAAGACGCGTGTCCAGGCTCAGCAGATACGCCGCCTCCAGGCTCTGCTGCGCCTCCTTGCGGATCGGTTCCGCTTCGGGAAACGACCGGGTCGGCTCGGAGTAGTCGGCTACCATCAGCACCATCTCGAGCCGGGTGGGGTTTGGCCGTCCGGTGGTGTGGTAGCGCACCGCCGCGAGCACCTGGGGGTCCGTGATGCCCAGCTCGATCTCGGCCCAGGCGGCCGCGGCGTAGCCGTGCAGGAGTTCGGGCAAGCATTGCTCGAGGGGCCCCGGACCGTCTCGGCCCCGGGCGGCGTAGCGCGCCAGGCGTTCGACCGGCCACTCCCGGGCCGCGTCGTGCAGGAGCGCCGCCAGTTCTGCGGCGCTTTCGTCCACCCCGAACCGCACCGAAAGCTCCCGGGCCGTATCCACGACCCCCCGGATGTGAGCCCAGCGATCGGGGCCGACCATGGATTCCACGGTCTTCCAGACGCCGCTTCTTCGGTCCACCGACATCATTCGATCACGCATGCCCCCAGGCCGGGGTCTCGGAGCAGCCCGGCCGGATCGCCCTCAACCACGAGTGCTGAGGGCGCGGTTCACCGCCACGGGCTCTGCGGTACCCTGGGTACCGGAGGCGGTCGCGTAAAGCCGGTGCTTGTAAATATAGTCGGCCACCGGCTCCGGCACGAGGTAGCGGATGGGATGGCCGGTTCGCACCCTCTCCCGGATGTCGGACGACGAGATGGACATGGCCGGCACCTGCAGCACGTGGATGCGGTGCCGGAACCGAACGAACAGGTCGCCGATGGAGTTCTCCAGCCTGCCGAGGTCGTAACCGGGGCGCGTGGCTGCAATGACGTGACAGCTGGCGAGCAGCCGGTCGGGGTCTTTCCACGTGAGGATCTCCAGGATGGCGTCGGCGCCCGTGATGAAGTAAAGTTCCGCGTCGGGCCCAAGGGCCTGCCGGGCCTGCTCGATGGTGTCAACGGTGTAGCTGGGCCCGGGCCGGTCGATGTCGACCCGGGAGACCTCGAAATAAGGGTTACTCAACGTGGCCAGCACCGCCATCAGATAGCGGTGTTCGGCCGGGGTCACCTCGCGGCCCAGCTTGTGGGGCGGCATCCCGGAAGGCACGAACAGCACGCGCTGCAAGTCAAACTCGAAGCGCGCCCCGTCTGCCGTGACCAGATGGCCGTGGTGAATGGGATCAAAGGTTCCGCCCATCAGCCCGATTCGAACGCCCACGTGCCCACCCGCCCGTCTCCCGGTGTCGTGTCGCGTGTGGTGGACTGCGGCTTTGTTCGTACCGAAAAACCCCACTCCTTCACGGGCGGTATGGAAAGACGCTCTCTCCCACCCGGATGGGGTCGCCCGGGGCGGCTCCCTGCCTCCGGAGACGGTCCAGCACCTTCGCCCGCCGCAGCACCTCGTACAGATAGGCCAGGGCATCCGGCTGCCCCTCCAGGTCGAGGCGCGCCGCGAGCCGTTCGAGCCATGGCGCCCTGAGCAAGAAGCCTTCGGGGGTCTTTTCCACCGCCACGAAGCGGGGGCCCCGGCCTGCAGCGGGCATAACGGGGGCCGGCGGTTCGGCCTCCCGATCGTCTCCCTCCGGGGATGACGCCGGCAGTGTTCGCAGCAGGGCCGCCGCACGCTGCAGAAGGGCGCGCACCCCGTCCCCGGTCGCAGCGCTGACGGGCCAGGCCTCAAGGCCGCGCGCTTTGAGTTCAGCCTCGAGGGCGGGCCAGCGAGCCCGTGCTTCGGGAAGGTCCATCTTGTTCGCCGCGACGAGGGTCGGGCGCCTGGCGAGGCGCGGGTTGTACAGCTCCAGTTCCCGGCGGGTGACCTCCACGCTCTCGACGGGATCCACCCCGTGCTGGGCGCTTGCGTCCACCACCACGATCAGGAGCCGGGTGCGCTCCACGTGCCGCAGGAACCGGTGGCCAAGCCCCGCTCCCCGGTGGGCTCCCTCGATGAGCCCCGGAATATCGGCGAGAACGAAGCTCTCCTCGGGGCCGACGCGAACGATGCCCAAAGTTGGGCCGAGGGTCGTGAAGGGGTAGGGGGCGATCTTCGGGTGGGCGTTGGTGCTTATGGCCAACAGGCTCGACTTGCCGGCGTTCGGAGGGCCCACCAGCCCCACGTCGGCCAGGAGCTTCAGCTCCAGGCGAAGCCGGCGGCGTTCGCCAGGATCCCCCCGCTCGGCGATGCGGGGGGCTCGCCGGATCGGGGTCACGAAGCGGGCGTTGCCGCGCCCGCCCCGCCCGCCTCGCGCCACCATCACCCGCAGGCCAGGGGCGGTCATGTCGGCCAGAAGCTCCCCCGTATCGGCGTCGTAAACCATGGTGCCGACCGGGACCCGGATGAGGACGTCCGCGCCGTCGGCGCCCTCCTTGCGGGCACCGCTGCCGTGTTCACCCCGCCCGGCGCGGAAGTGCTTCCGGAAGCGAAAGTCCATCAGCGTAGAAAGGCGCGGGTCCGCCTCGACGTAGACGTGGCCCCCCCGGCCACCGTCCCCGCCGTCCGGGCCGCCCCTGGGTACGTACTTTTCCCGGCGGAAGCTGATCACACCGTTGCCGCCGCTCCCGGCCTGCACCTCGATGACCGCCTCGTCGACCAGCCGGGCTTCCTTCATGGGAGGCCGCACCTTCTGCACCCGGACGGCACAGACCCCCGGGGATCGCCACGCAGCGCCGCCACAAGCCGCCGCGGGCGGTACGCCGCCCGATCCCCGAGGGCCCCGGCACGTCCCGACTCTGCCCGGGCGAATCCTGCCTGCGCAGGCGCGCCCGCCTTCAGGCGGTCACGGTCCCCCCGGCCGGCTCCACCGTTACCACGCGCGCACCGCCGCGGGACTCGAACGACACGTGACCGTCCACCAGGGCGTAGAGGGTGTAGTCCCGGCCCACGCCGACGTTGGAGCCGGCCCGGATGCGGCTGCCGCGCTGGCGCACGATGATGCTGCCGGCCGTCACCCACTGCCCGTCCGAACGCTTCACGCCCAGGTACTTGGGGTTGCTGTCGCGCCCGTTGCGCGAGCTCCCGGCGCCCTTCTTATGGGCGAAGCGCTGAAGGTCCATCACAAGGGCCTTGTTGTCCAGCATCTGTCAGTCACACCCCCTCGCTTCTCTCTCATCGCCGTGCAGCGCCCTGCCGTACCTCCAGCCGCACGTGCTTGGGGTACTGGCGCTCAATCTCCTCGATACCCAGCACGGCCGCCTCCAGGACGGCCTGCGCCTGCTGCCACCGGTCCGCCTCGGCCGGGGCGAGCTGTCCCCGGTCCTTCTCCAGCGCCAGCTCCAGGTACCCCTCGTCCGCTTTCACTCGGGCCGAAATGCCCAGGTGGCGCACCACCCCGAGGGCAGCGGTGTGCAGGATCGCGGACGCGCCCGCACAGACGATATCCTTCCCGCGAGCGGCAAATCCCGAGTGCCCCTTGGCCCGGAAG
>JBFMCJ010000068.1 GCA_040754675.1 Bacillota bacterium | reverse complement strand
GGAACCTCGCCCACCACCGGGCCTCGAAGCGCGGCGGATCCATCTGGAGCAAGAGCTCGTTGAGCAGGCCCATCCCGCCGAAGATGGGGAACCCCGCTCCCGCCTGCTGCCGGGTGCGCGACATCCCAATCGCATCAAACTCGTCCAGGAAAACGATGCAAGAGCCATAGTCCATCGCGAGGCGGCGGGCCTTGCGGTACATGTTCATGATCTTTAAGTTGGACACGCCGAAAAACATGTTTTGGATGCTGGCAGCCGATAGGTAACCGAACGGAAGCCCCGCCTCGGTGGCGATGGCCTGCGCCAGGTAGGACTTGCCGGTACCCGGGGGGCCCACCAGCAGCATGCCGCGGGAGACCTCACCACCCATCTCCTTGAAGCCCTTGACGCCCTTGAGCAGCGTCACCACGCGCCGGGCCTGCTCCAGCACCTCGGGATTGCCGCGGTAGTCGTCGAACGTGACGCCGGTCTCGCCGGGGCGGATCCAGTAGATCTGAGCCCGCCCCAGAAACCAGAAGATGGCAATGAACTGGACAAGGGCGAAGGTGATGGTGAGGAAGATGGTCAGCGTCCACCGGCCGACGGTGAGCGTCCATGCCAGCGTGCCGCCCGGGTTGACGTAGTAAAACCGGGTGTAGACCGCGATGGCAGCCAGCAGCCAGACGAGCATTCGCCAGCGCAGCCACAGCCTGCGCCACCGGGGCCCCGTTCCCGGTTCGCGCACGTGGCGGCGGCCTCGCCTGGCGGCAACGGCCGGGCCTGGTGCGGGCATGGAGCCGTCCGGCGGCGGCATCGGAAAGGTTTTCTGCCTCCTGTCAGTCTTTGTACGGCAATTATACCGGCCCGGCTGCCGTTATGTCTTGTGAACCGGGTCCGCCGCCTGCCATTTCCGACGCCAGCTCCGCCAGCGCAGAGTGATCCCAGTCGCCCCGGCCCCTGGCCTCGAGAGTGGCCAGCAGTTCGTTGACCAGGGCAGCGGACAGGAGCGGCACGCCCAATGCCCGGCCGGTGGACAGGGCAATGCCCAGGTCCTTGTGGTGCAACCGCACCTTGAACCCTGGCTTGAAGTTGCGCTCCAGCATCCTCTGCCCGTGCAGGTCCAGGATACGGCTCTGGGCAAACCCTCCCAAAAGCGCCCGGCGCACCTTCGCCGGGTCCACCCCGGCCCGGGCCGCCAGGGTGAGGGCCTCGCTCACGGCCTGGATGGTAACAGCTACCACGATCTGGTTGCACGCCTTCGTCACCTGGCCGGCCCCGGATGCGCCCATGTAGACGATGTTTTTCCCGAGCGCCTCGAAGATGGGGCGGCACGCCTCGAAGACCTCCTCGTCGCCGCCCACCATGATGGAAAGCGTCGCCTCGATGGCCCCCTTCTCCCCGCCGCTCACCGGCGCGTCCAGCATGGCGATCCCCTGCTCGGCCAGCGCGGCCGCGATCTCCCGGGTCACGATGGGCGAGATGGTGCTCATGTCGATGAGCACGCCGCCCGCCCGCAGGCCCTCCCGGACCCCGGACGGCCCCAGCACCACCTGGCGAACGTCCGGCGAGTCAGGGAGCATCGTGATGACCACCTGGGCGCCGCGGGCGGCCTCTGCCGGCGAGCCCGCGGGGGTGGCGCCCATGGCCGCCAGTTCCTCGACGGGTGGGCGGCTTCGGTTGTGGACCTGCAGGCGGAAGCCCGCCTTCAGCAGGTTCTTTGCCATGGGCCGGCCCATGATTCCGAGCCCGATAAAGGCGATGGTGGTGTTGCCCGCCTCGGCTCTGCTGAACGCAGCGGTATGCACCGTTCCAACCTCCTCCAATCCCGGTTGCAGCGGCCGGTCAGCGCGGGTGTGGCAGGCCCAGCCGCGCCAGACCAGCGGCGGCTGCTGCTCTCAGCGATTCCTCCGTGGAGTCCTGCGGCACGTATTCGAGGCTGACGAAGCCGGTGTAGCCCGCCTGGTCAAGCTTCTCCAGCACGAACGGGTAGCGGATCTCGCCGCTGCCCGGCTCGTGCCGGCCGGGAACGTCGGCAACCTGAACGTGCCCGATGCGGGAAAGGTTGGTGAGCAGCGTCTGCGTCAGGTTGCCCTCCATGATCTGCATGTGGTAGGCGTCGTACTGGAGCTGCACGTTGGCGCGCCCGACCTGGTCAAGCAGCGCCAGCGCCTGTCGGGTGGTGGTGAGGTAGAAGCCGGGAACGTCGAGTTCGTTGAGCGCCTCGACCAGCAGCACCAGGCCGTGGGCCGCCAGCCGGTCGGCGGCGTGGCGCAGGTTCTCCACCAGGCAGGCGTGCTGCTCGGCCTCGGGCAGGTCCGGCCGGCGCCGCCCCGCCAGGCAGTTGAGCCGGCGCACGCCCAGGCGGCAGGCGATCTCGAGGGCGCGTTCCACACCGTCGCGAAACTCCGCCCGCCGGCCGGGGTCGGCGGCAATGCCGCGTTCGCCCGAAGCCCAGTCGCCCGCCGGCAGATTGAACAGCACCTGCTCGAGCCCCAGGCGTGCAAGCTCGCCCGCAATGCCCTCGACGTCCTGCCCGTAGGGGAACAGGAACTCCACGTACCGGAAGCCCGCTCTGGCCGCCCGTTCGAAGCGCTCCATGAACGGCACTTCGGTGAACAGCATGGTGAGGTTGGCCACCCAGCGAATCACACGGACGCCTCCTCCAGGGCCTGCGGTTTTCCGGTGCGGCACCCTTCTGCGCCGGGCGGGCCGCCCCCTCCTGGGGCCGGACGGGGTGCGCAGGAACGAGAACGATAGCTGCGAACCTTCCCACAGGCGGCCGGACGGCCGGGACAGGGCACGAAAGCGTGGGGTGCTGAACCACATGGCAACAGCCGCTAATCGCCGCACCTTCCCCATCGCCCGGGACGTCGTGGGAATCGACCTGCTCTTCCAGGGCCGGCCCAACCTCATCGCGAGCTTCGTGCTGATCGGGCCCGGCGGGCGGTTCGTGATCATCGAGCCGGGCCCGGAGAGCACACTCGACGGCCTGAAGGCGGGGCTTGCGGAGGCAGGGCTCAGCCTGCAGCGGCTCGAGGGCGTGCTCGTGACCCACATCCACCTGGATCACGCCGGTGCGGCCGGCCAGCTTTCCCGCGAGGCAGCCTGCCCGGTCTGGGTGCACGAAACGGGCCTGCCGCACCTGGCAGACCCTTCTCGCCTCTGGGCGAGCGCGTCGCGCACGTTCGGGGCCGACCTGATGGAGCAGCTCTGGAAAGGGATCACCCCGGTTCCAAAGGAGCTGCTGCGCGGCATCGGCGAGCATGCTGCCCTGGAGTTTTTCGGGCACACCGTCGAGGCCCTCTACACCCCGGGGCACGCTGCCCACCACGTGGCCTACCTGCTGGATGGCGAGCTGCTCTTCGCGGGGGACGCGGCCGGCGTCGCGCCGCCTGGCCGCTCTTACGTGCGGGTGCCTGCGATGCCGCCCGAACTGGACGTCGAGCAGTGGGACGAGACCACGCGCCGCCTGCGATCCCTTGGCTTGCGCAAGCTGGTGTTCACCCACTTCGGCCCGGCGAGCGGCCCGCCGGAGGGATACCTCGAGTCAGTGAGCCGCCAGCTCGAGGCGTGGTCCGAGGCGGTGCTCGCCGGGTTGAAGGCGGGAGCCTCCGACGAGGAGCTGGCGCGCCGCCTCCAGGCCCTGGAGGTCTCGGCGGCGGCGGCCCACGGCGTCGACGCGCGTGAACTCGAGGCCTACGAACTCATCACGCCGATCCGGCTCATCGTCAAGGGGTACCAGCGCTACTGGCAGAAGGTGCACCCCGAGCGCCTTGACCTCACGCCGGCGTGATCCGGCTGGCCGGCCTCTTTTTGCCCTTCTTGCGCTTCGAAGCCTTCCGGGCGGCCCGCCGCATGGCCTCTCGCCTCTGCTCGGCCAGTTGGGGGTCGTCTATCTCCCGGGTGAACGTGATGGCGTCGTCGATCCAGCGCCGCATGCTCTGCAGGTAATCGAGGAGCTGGCCCCGCTCCTCGGGGGTCATGTGGCGCAGCGCCCCGCCCACGAGGGCCGCCAGCACCCGCCGGACACGGTCAAGGGAACGGATCAGCCGTTCGAACCTGCCGGGCCGCCCTGCCTTCGCTTGACCCGACGCCGCTGCCTCGCCGTCCAACGCCCCAGCGCCGGGATCCTCTTCGGCGGCTGCGGCCTGTTGGTTTGCACCGTCGGTCATCGCCCGCACCATGCGCACGGCCCTCATGATGCTGATGTTGCCGCCCTCGCGCACCAGTTGCGCCACCTGGCGCGTCTCCGCCTTGCTCAGCCGGTGCTCCAGAACGGCATCCAGCAGCACCGAAGCGATCTGAGGGCTGCCCAGGCGCGCCGCCAGCGCCTTCGCCTCCGAGACGTGGGAGAGCGTGAGGGGTGAATCGCCGCCCTGGAAGTTGTCGACCAGCGCCGCCTGGTAGCGGGGGTCGAGATCCAGGACGTCGAGCCAATCCGTGAGCGTGGTGCGGGGGATGCCCAGGCGTGCACCGGCTGCGGCCTTGGACAACTTCTCCTGAGCCATGAAGGCCTGAATGGCCAGCGCCCGCTCGACGGGGTTGAGGTCCTCCCGTTGCAGGTTCTCGATGAGCTGAATCTGTGTCACATTCCCCCGCAGCTCACGGACCACCAGCGCCGGTACCGTCTGTTCCCCCGCCTGGATGGCGGCCCGAAGCCGCCGCTCGCCGGAGATCAGCCGGTAGTGGCCGTCCTGCTCCGGCGTGACCAGGACCGGGTGAAGCATGCCCACCTCCTTCAGGGACTGGGCCAGGTTGGCGATGGACTCCTCCCTGAACGTCTGGCGAACCTGTTGGGCATCGCACCGGATGCGATCGACCGGGACGTTGAGGTATTCCGCCATAGGTACCTTCCTCCGAGCCTTGTTCATCCTGTGCCCGCGAGCCGTCCCCACAGGGCGCGCAGCCCCCGCGCAAGACCCGGGCGCGCGACCCGGCTTGCCGGCGCGGCGCCGGCCGGGACGATCTCGGTGACGGGCTCCCCCCGTGCCATGGCCAGCGGCCACCGCTCGCAGAGGTCGAGGGCGCGGCCCGGACCGACGAGCTTCACGAGCCTCCGGAAGGCCTCCCGCATGGACAGCGGGCTCCGGTGAACGGGGTCATGAGCGTCCGTGGCCACCGCCTGCACCGCCCCTCGGGCCACGAACTCCTCCGCCGCCCGCCGGGCCGCAGCGCCGAACCCGCCCAGCAGGCTCAGCGCGGTCACCTGGGCCACCGCCCCCTGGTTGACGAAGGCCAGCAGGCGTTCCGCCTGTTCGGCCAGCTGCTGGTTGCGCTCGGGGTGGGCGATGACCGGGATGAAGCCGGCCAGGCTCACCTCGAAGATCAGCCGGTCGAAGTAAGGGGGCAGGCGGCCAAGGGGAAGATCCAGGAGCAGGTAGCGCACCTGCGTCCCCTGCCCGAGGGGGCGCACGGCGCCGGCGCGCTCAAGCCACCGGGCCAGGTCGGGAACGGGATACACCTCGGCGCCCGGCAGCACCTCGAGGCGCAAACCGGCCGAGGCCACGCGGCTGCGGAGCTCCTCGACGAGTTCGGCGATGATGGCCGCGCTCGGCTGCCCCGGGTTGCCGAGGTGGATGTGCGGTGTGGCGACCACCACCCGGATGCCTGCCTCCTGGGCGGCCCTCGCCATGGCCAGCGACTCGGCCCAGCTCTTCGGGCCGTCGTCCAGCCCCGGCAGCAGATGGTGGTGGATGTCCACGAATCCCGGGGCGTCCATGCCCGTCATTACCGACTGCGGCCCCCCTTCGGTGCGGGAGCGGCCTCGTCGCCGGTGTGGGGGCCGGCACCGTTGGGAAGAAGGGTGTCGCCAGCGGGTGGGGCGCCGTCCCGTGAGTAGTAGTAATAGTAGTAGTGGTAATGCCCCACCTCGCCCGGCCTGACCCGGTTGAGCACCACGCCGACAATCCGGGCTCCCACCTGCTCGAGCTGGCGCCGCGCTGCGGCCACCACCTCACGCGGCGTCTGGTTGGCCGTCACCACCAGCAGTACCCCGTCGGTTTTTGCCGCCAGAAGCGACGCATCGCTCAGCGCCACCACCGGAGGGGTATCCACGAGCACCAGGTCCCAGCGACGCGTCAACTCCTCCAGAAGCGCCCCCATCTGGGATGACCCCAACAACTCCGCCGGGTTGGGGGGAAGCGGCCCGGAAGGCAGTACGTCCACCTGGTAGCGCTCGATGTGATGCACGGCTTCCTCCAGGGGCAGCCGGCCCAGGAGCACGCTGGTGAGGCCAGCGTGGTGGCTCAGCCCGAACGCTCGATGTAGAGAGGGACGCCGCAAGTCCGCTCCGACCGCGATGACCCGCGTCCCGCCCTGGCCGACGGCCACGGCCAGGTTGGCCGTGATGGTGCTCTTGCCTTCGTCCGGGCCAGCGGCGGTCACCACGATGGAACGCAACTTCGACCCCACGGCGGCGTACTGCAGATTGGTGCGCAGATTGCGGAAGGCTTCGGCCGCCAGGGAACGGCGGTCGCCCATCACCAGCACGGTCGGTCCCTCTGCCCCGGCCTCCCCATAGCGGCTCCGCAGAGGCCATCTCATGGCCGGCCCCCCTCCCCCCGGCGAGCGTCGCCCGGCTCCGGCAAAAACTCCGGAATGCGGCCCAGAACCGGAGCGCCCGCAAGATGCTCGATCTCCTCCTCGCTCTTCACGCTGGTATCGATAAACTCCAGCACGAATGTCGCACCTACGCCGACAAACATACCGAGGAACAGCGCGACCGCCAGATTGAGCAGAGGCCGGGGCGCGACGGGCGACGTGGGCCGAACCGCCGGGTCGATGATGCGAACGTCGGCCGTGACCGAGGCCTCCTGCAGCCGCAGTTCCTCGTAGCGGGTGCGGAGCATCACGTAAATCTCCTCGTTGACCCGCTGCTCCCGGGAAAGGCGTGCCAACTCCAGCTCCCGGGCCGGCAGTGCCAGCAGGGCAGCCTCCTCCGCCGACACGAGCCGGGTGATGGCCTCCTGGCGCGCCTGCTGGGCCAGCTGGTCCACCTCGAGCCCGATGAGTTCCTGAACCAGGCCCTGGTAGATGGGGTTCAATGACTCCGTCTGCGCGGAGACCACCCGCTCGACTTCCTGGCTCATGAGGCGGCGCAGCTCAGCCGCTTCGGCCTCCAGGGCCACCATCTGAGGGTGGTTGGCCGACAGCGTCTGGCGGGCCGCCGAGATGCGCGCCTCCACGTCGCTGAGCCGCAGCTTGTAGCTTTGGACGAGCGGGTTCGATGCGATCGTCGTCGAGGTGACGAGGGTCGGAAGCTGCTTGTCGAGCTGCGAGCGCACCTGTGCGATGCGGGTGCCCGTCTCCTGCATGGCGATGAGCGAACCGGCCCGCATCTTCTCCAGGTCGGCCAGCTTGCCGACGGCGGCCCGCGCCTGCTCGGAGGGCTCCACGAGGCGGTGCGCTTCCTTGTAGCTCAACAGGGCGTTTTCCGCGGAACGCAGCTTCTCTTGCACCTGCTGCAGCTGGCTCTCGATGAAGGCCAGCGCCGAGCGGGCCTCCAGGCGGTTCATCTCCCGGCTGAACGCCGCGAAGCTCTCCACGATCGCGTTGGCCACCTGCTCCGCTTCGCCGGGGTCCGGCAGCCGAACACTGATGCGCACCGTGTCCGTGTTGGGCACCGGCTGGACGGTCACCGCCGAACGCAGCCGTTCCACCCGCTCCGGGGTGACCCCGCCGGGGCCTTCGAGCCGGAGGACAACGCGTTCGATGACCGTGCGGCTCTTGAGCAGTTCCACGTAGTTTTGCAGCGAAGACTTGGATCCCAGCAGGAGGGCCGCGGCCGCGTTCTCCTGCACGGCCATGCTGGAGCTACCGGGCCGGATCAGGACCGTGGTGGTGGCCTCGTACAGCGGCGTTGCGGCACGGGTGAGCAGCACGGCGGCCAGCGCGGACATGGCCGTCACCCCGGCGATGAGCCACCGCCGGCGCCAGAGGAGGGCCAGGTAACGGCGAAGGTCAATCTCGTCCTCGACGGCTTCACGGGCCACCGCCATGCCTCCCACCCCCGCTCACCCTTAGAGACCCTGGACAATCTCCTGGAAGAGCCGGATGCCCTGCAGAACACCCAGGATCTGGCTCCAGTCCGGCCAGCGCGTCTCCGGCACGTACACCACGTCACCGGGCTGGATGACGGGGTTCTCGGACGCCCTTCCCTGGAACAGGGTGGCGCCCCGCCCTGCCGCTGCCTGCTCCGCGCGCCCGTCGACGCGGAGAATGCCCACCGAGTCGAGAACGGCACGGCGGGTCGGCCCGCCTGCCAGCGCCAGGACATCGAGCAGCCGGACGGGCCCCGATGACGGCAGGACGTACAGGCCCGGCCGCTGAACCTGGCCGAGCACCAGAACGTGGCGCCGGCCTTCGGGCACGTAAATGACGTCCCCATTCTCGACGCGCATGTTGAGCGACGCATCCGCCCCGCTCACGAGGCGCGGATAGTCGAGGCGGAAGACGGCGCTGGTGGCGGCGTCGGCCTCGCCGGCGCGGCGCGTCAGCACCACTGTGGTCACGCCGGCGTCGGGGCGCACGCCCCCGGCCAGCGCGAGCATGTCCAGCACCCGCCCGCCTTGGGGAACCGTATAAGCTCCCGGCCTGCCCACCTCGCCGAGCACCAGCACCTGGCGGCTTGGAGGCACATACAGAACGTCGCCGGGCTTGAGCGCCACGTTTTCGGGCGACCCCGGGCTTTTGACAAGAGCGTGCAGGTCGAGATGGAGCGTCTTGCCATCGGGCCGGGTGAGAACGGCGGTCGATGCGTCCGCGTCAGGCCGGGGGCCGCCTGCCTGCGCGACCAGGTCGAGCACCCTCAAGCCCTCCCGGTAGCGGAAGGCGCCCGGCGAGGCGACGGCGCCCAGCGCCAGCACCCGCCGATCCGTGCGCGCCACCACCACGACGTCGCCGGGAAGCACGGGCGGGTTCACCGACGGATCTCCCGTTGCCCGGAGCATGGCCTCATAGCTCAGGGGCCGCCCGGCCTCGCTTCCGCCGGCGCCTGCCGGCGTGTCGGCGGGCGAGCCGCCCCTCTCCGGACGCACGAGCGTGATGGCTTCCCCGTCGGCCTCTTCAGTAAGGCCTCCCGCCGCCGCCAGAGCGTCCAGCACCCGGGCGCCCGGGCGCAGCGGGTAGGAGCCGGGCTGCCGGACAGCGCCCAGCACAACGACCTGCCGCTCCGCCCGAGGGATGAGCACAATGTCGCCCGGCTGCACTGCCACCGCGGCTGCTGTCATGGCGGACGCAGCATCTACGGAAGGCGCCCACCCCCCGGCCAGGGACGACAGGTCGACCTCGATCCGCCGGGCGGGCTCGGCCGGAGCGGTGGTCTCCTCGGTCGAGACACGCGTGACGGAAGCCCGGGCGAGATCGGCAAGTTCGGTCGGCCCGCCGGCTTCCGCCAGGGCCTCCGCCACCGTCATTCCCGTCCGGTACCGGACGACCCCGGGCTGGCGGACCTCTCCGAGCACCATGAGGGTGCGCTCGGCCCGCGGTACCACCAGCATGTCGCCGGGCATGAGTACCGGGCCCTGATCCGCTTTAACTGACCGGGGCTCCACCACCGGCCGGAGATCTACCGGAATAACCCGCTGGCTGCCGTCAGCCTCCGTGCGGGTCAGAGCAGCCCTGGCCAGATCCGCCTCCTGTGTCACGCCCCCGACCGCGGCCAGCGCCTGGGCAAGCGTCATGCCCGTCCGGTACGGCACCACGCCCGGGCGCTGTACCTGCCCGAGTACCGCCACCTCGCGCTCTGCACGGGGGATCAGGAGAACGTCGCCAGGCCGCACTTCAACGGAGGCCGCCGCCGGCAGCACCTGAGGGGCACCCCCCGCAAAGGCGGCCCCGATCAGGGCCGACAGGTCGAGAGGGATGGCTTCGGTCCGGCCCGCCTCACTGCTACCCGCTGTGGGCAGCCGCCGGGTCAACGTGGCCGCCTCGGCGGCCGCTCGATCCGTCAGGCCGCCGGCCGCCCCCACCAAGTCGACCACCCGCATGCCGGGCCGCACCAGGTAGGCGCCGGGCTGGCGAACTTCCCCGAGGGCCAGGGCGGGCTCGGCGCGGGGAACGAACAGCACGTCGCCGTCCTCGAGCCGCAGCTCAGTCACCGAAGCGGCCCCCTCGAGCACCGCCTTCAGGTCGAGGGGAAGGCTCCGGGGAGCCTGGCCCGGAGGCTGGCGGGTCAGCACAGCCCGCTGCACATCGGCGTCGTCCAGCAGGCCCCCCGCAGCGCCCAGCAAGTCGGTGATGGGTGCAGCGGGACGCAGCGGGTAGGTGCCCGGCTGGCGCACCGCGCCCAGTGCCTGCGCCCGGATGGTGCGAAACTGCTGGACGATCACGGTGACCTGCGGGGATCGGACAAAGGTCTCAAGCCGCGAGGCGATGACCTGGCTGACCTCGGCGGGAGTTCTACCGGATGCCTCGACGTCGCCGGCAAGCGGGAACGTGACGTAGCCGTCCGGCCTGACCTCGACCGTGGCGCGGAGTTCCTCATGCCCCCAGACGCTGATCTGCAACAGGTCTCCCGGGCCGAGGCGGTAGGGAGCCTCGGCGGCCACCGCCGAAAAAGCGGCCGCCAGCATCAGGAGGACGGCCGCAAGGACGGCATATGCTCTTGGAGAGGTTCTGAGAAAACGCTCCATAAGCGGCTCCCAGGCCTGGGTGGTATGTCGTCTTGACTTTTCCTAAATTTGACCGGTTAAGCGCAAATTCCTTACTTTCCTGCCGGCTTCAATAGGAACGCGTCGATGCCGCGAAAGGAAGCCGCTAGGGACAAAAGAAAGCCCCCCGCCACCAGCGGCAGGGGACTTCCCGCCGAACCCTTCACCCGCCGGCCACAGCCCCGTGGGCTGCCTGGCTACTGTACCAGGGCGTTGATCACCGGCGCTTCACGCCAACCGGGGGCAGGCCCGATGGATGCCACGAGCACCGTTCCAGGCTGGAGCGTCCTCGCCGCACCGTGGACCAGCAGCCCCGTCGGCCCCGCGGTCGGGCCGCTGAGACCCGCGCCCACCCGGCTGATCTGGCCTGAGGCCTGTTCATCGAGGCCCAGCGTGGCACCAAGCGGGATCCCGTCGATGGCCCAGACCTGGCCCGAGGCGCTCAACCGCCCGGGCCGGCCCAGACTGGGCGGCTGGACCTCTTCGACCGTCGCGATGCCCACTGCGCCTCGGGGAAGCACGAGAGCGCCTTCCAGCACCAGCGGATCCATCACCACGAAGGGCACCTTCTGCCCCAAGCTGCTTGCGTTTTCCCGCTCGTTGCTGATGGTGCCGAGGAGCTTGATCCGCACGCTGCCGGCACCGGCGGTCACCTTGACCACCTTCGTGGAGAGACGGGCCTGCCCGGTGCCGCCCCAGACCTCTCGGGCGAGACGGTCCACCCGCTCCACCAGGCCGCCCGGCTGCTCCTTGCCGTACAGCAGCGTCTCAACCCACCCGACTCGCTCCCGCAAAGACCGGAGCGGCGGCTCGGCGCCGGAGAGGGAAGGGATGTCGAGCGTACCCTTCTGGTTGACCAGCTCCCACTCGTACAGGCTCTGGTTGATGGTCCACTCGATGGCCATGATCCGGCTGAAGACGGACCGGTTGGGATCGCCCAGGGTGACCAGCTGCCGCAGTTGATTCACCCGATCGACCAGGCTCGGGCTCACTTTCCTCTGCCAGTCGGATCCGTAAAGCAACTGCGTGGCCGCGTCGATCTGGTCCCGCAGCCCTGCGCCTTCGGGCGGGGGCGAACCCGTTACGGTCTGGTAAATCTTGTTGACCTTCTGGTTGAGCGGAACGTCTTCGAGACCCTGAGCCATAGCCGCCACCGGCGAGGCCGCCGCCACCAGGAGTGCCGCCAGGGCCGCCACGACCGGGCTTCTGTTTCGGGGCATCGCCACGCCTCCTTACCGGGAAGTGCGCCTTTTAGAACCGCAAGGTGAGCCGGGCGGTGGCGTCGGCTGTCCGCGCCTGGGCACTTTCGCCGAAGTCGATCAGCCGGTAACCCAGCATGACCGCCGCGTACGGGCTGAGCTGATAGCTCACCGCTGCGTTGGCCTCCAGCCGGTTCGCCTGAGCCGCTTCGGAACTTGCCGGGTCGGCGCCCCACCGCACGCCCATCTGGAGCTGGGCACCCGCCTTTCCCCAGTCGAGGCTGACGCGGGTGCGCGCCCGATCCGGCCGGCGCCCCTCCGCCAGGTCATCCACGGAGATCAATTCGTAATCGGCTCGAACCGTTGTGCCCGGGAGCCACCCCACCTGCACGCCGACCGACGTGATGAGCTCGGGCGGCACGGCCTCACCTTCCGCGGTCCCCGACGGCTGGCGCCTCCCGGCGCCCGCCCGTAACTGCACGTCGCCAAGCTTGACGGAAGCGTCCACGCCCACCTCTGCGCCGGGAGCTATCGACCCCAGCGCCGGCTGGAAGTCCGGATGAATCCTGTCTACCCGGGCGCCGAGCTTGACATCCCCAAAGTCGAGCGTGGCACCCAAACGCATGGCGGAGACGATGAGCGGCATCGCCCAGAGGTTCTGGGCGTACTCGCCGGTGAACGAAAGCCACGGAACGGGGGTATAGCGCCCGACGACGGAGGTGACCGTCGAACCC
>JBFMCJ010000067.1 GCA_040754675.1 Bacillota bacterium | reverse complement strand
GTTACCGAAGGCTCTTCAGGAACTCCCGGGTTGCCTCGATTTCTTCAAGTGCTGAGCGACCGAACTCGCTGCGCGGAAGAAAGGCGTCTTCCTGCTGGAAGTTTGTCAGATAGGTGGCCCATTCGGGGTCCTGCATCGCCCTCGTAAAGGCCTGCTCCAGCACCCGCAGCCGCTCTTCGGGAACACCCGCCGGTGCGAGGATGCCTCGCCAATTCAGTTCCACGATGGCGTAGCCCTCTTCCTTGAAGGTAGGAACGTCGGGGTAAAAAGGCGATCGGTTCTCAGTGGTGATCGCCAGAACCCGCACCTGGCCAGCCTTGATCTGTCCGAGCGCATTGCCTGGCGTCTGAATCATGGCATCCAGCCGTCCGCCCAAGAGATCAAGCAGCGCATCGGAGCCGCTGTTGTAAGGAATCCAGCTGAACACGATACCGGCCTCTTTCATGAACTTGACGGCAACGAAGTGGTTGAAAGAACCCGTTCCAGCGCCACCCACCTTGAGAGTCCCCGGATGGGCCTTCGCGTAGGCCACAAACTCCTTTACGGTTCCAAATCGGCCATCCTGTGACCTCACCAACAAGGCAGATGGGTCAGCATTACCCCGTACCAGGTAAATGAACGCATCCGGCCCGAAGGGAAGCTGTCCGCCAGCCAGCAGGAAGCTGGAGCTGCGCGTCGTCTGCAGCAGTGTATAACCATCAGGCTGAGCCGCACGCACACTGGCCATAGACGCCGCGCCTCCGCCGCCCGGCCGGTTTTCAACGACGATCGGCTTTCCCAGATACTTCTCAGCCACTCCCGCAAGGGTGCGCGCGAACATGTCGGCGGCGGACCCGGGGCTTCCCAGAGTGACGACGGTAACCGGCTTTTGGGGAAACTGTTGCGCAAGTCCCGCGCCAGTGACGGTCAGCACTAGCATTACCATCAAGACTACGAACACGATAGCTCTTGCACGCAGCATGCTACACCTCACCCTTTCTTCCCGTCTTGATGGGCTTAGGCGGTCGCAGCGCCGACGTCGAGCTTGAACAGTCGCGCTGCATTCTTGTAAAACACCTTCTCGAGGATCTCAGGCGGCGGGCCGGACGCCTTGAGTCGCCCAACAGGCTCAATGATGGGCAAGAACGGATACGCACTACCGTAGAGAAACCGGTCCTGCAGATACGTCGCCGCGGCCTGAATGTACAGATCTCCACCCGGCATGAACGTGTAGAGGTCGGGCGATATGTAGAGATTGGGGCGGCGAAACGCCACGTGCAGCACCTCTGTCACATAGGGCCACGACCCGTGCGCAGCGATGACCTGAAGGGATGGGAAGTCAGCGAGTACGTGATCGAGGGCCGTCGGGGACATATAAGACGGGTCCGGCCCTGCGTTCCCTCCTGTCATCAGAAGGACGGGGATACCCTCATCCTCGCACTTGCGGTAAATCGGATACAGCCTCCTGTCGTCTACATAAAGGGGAGTCGGGAGAAGGCCCGGCTCCATGGCGATTCCCGGAAACCCGTAATCGTGTACGCAGCGATCGATCTCTGCCAACGCCTGCTTGCCGTCAAGGGGATTGATCGCACCCAGGCCCACGAATCGTCCTCCTGACTCTTGCTGGATGCGCGCAAGTTCGTCATTGCTGATCTGTCCGTCGAGAGGAGTGGCACGCACCATCCCGGGCATTATGGCGACTACGACACCGGCCTCGTCCATTTCCTGCAAGGTTTTCTCGAACGAACGCTCCAAAGCTGACGGCGCCGGGGTCATCCCTGTTGCCAATCCCATCCGGGCCGAGCGTTCTATCAACGCGAACATCTTCGCTTTCAGAAACGAGCCCAAGGGCGGTCGCAGGCGCAAGTCTACCACGGGCATGACTGCCGTACGGGTCATTGGGATTGGCACTCCTTCCGCTGTAAGTGGTGGTAGCCCACGTGAGCGCGGGCTTCTTTCAAAGAAACTCCTTCATCGATGAGCCTGCGAATCTCCTCTTCAGCCTGCGCAATCCGTTCGGCTCTCCGAACCACCTCCGGCAGCATCTCGAAGGGGATGACCAGGATTCCGGACTGGTCGCCGATCACCACATCCCCGGGGCGGACGCCGACCCCGCACACGTTGACCGGTTCCTGAACCGCTGCAAGCTGCACTCGGTCCTTTCCCGTCACCATGAACGGGGCCCGAGCCCAAATGGAATACTGAAGATCAACTGCGACTTCCACATCGCGGCATGCGCCGTCGATAACTGTACCCGCCAGACCAAGCCGCCGGGCCCGGCGCGTCATCAGGCCACCCCACACAGTGCAATCCGTGCGGCCAGCGTTGTCGATCACGACAACGGAGCCGGGCGGGACGTCGTCAATGAAGTCGCCTACGGTACCCCCCGGTTCGTACTGGGGCACGTAACGCACCGTATAGGCGATTCCTGCGAACTGCCTCGAGGGGCCAATGGGCCGTAATCCCGCGAGCCCGTGCGGTGGCCCACCCAGGCTGTCCATCGCGTCTGACAACGCTGGGGTTCCGAGACGCAACAGGTGTTTCAGAAGATCCGATGTGAGTCCCACTTCCGTCATAGCGCGCTCCCCTCACGGCCTGAACCTTCGTTCACCAGCACCTCAAACCGATGGCCCTCTCCCAATTCTTGAGCGAGATCCCGAAGCTGCCTCAGCAGTTCCCGGGACAACGGAATCCCGTCATTGAGCCTCCGGGAACGCTCGGCCGCCGCCCGATCCCCTGGGAGCCGGGGACCGTCCATTCCTTCGGCGGCCGGCAGCCTGCGGACCGTGTCGGCAAACATCGCCAACCGGCGGCTGAATTCGGCTCGTGAGCCGATCCAGCCCGGGTCGATACAGGCCAGGAAATGGCTTACTCGTTGCGGCTTGTTCAAGTCGTCGATGGGGGCGACCTCCCTGTCCCAGGCTCCCCCCGCAAGGAAAGCAGTGAGGATGGATACGGCAAGGCTCATTGCGTAGCCCTTGTAACCGCCTACCGGAAGGAGCGTTCCCTCAAGAGCGGCCGCGGGGTCCGTGGTAGGCCGGCCACGGCGGTCGAGCGCCCATCCCGGGGGAATGGTTCGGCGCTCCCGCAACGCGAGGCGGATGCTTCCCGCCGATACGATGCTGCACGCCATGTCGACGATTATCGGGGATCCGCCGTGCGAAGGGACTGCCAGCGCCCAGGGGTTATTTCCCAGGAAGGGCACCGAAGCCCCGGTTGGGGCAAGACGCGGCGAAGCATTCGTGAAGGCAAGCCCTATCATCCCGGCATCCGAGGCCATCCTGGCATAGTACGCCCCACGCCCAAAATGGTTGCTGTTTCGCACGGAGACAGCAGCCAGACCGACCCGTTCAGCCTTATCTATCGCCCATTTCATGGCCGCGTGTGCAGCTACTTGCCCGAGTCCGTTTCCTGCATCGAGTAGCGCGAGGGCCCCATGCTGGCTGACCCATCGGAGTGGAGAAGGTACCGATATCGATCCGGAGCGGATGCGTCTCAGGAAAGCGGGAAGCCGAACTACGCCGTGGGATGAAACCCCCTCTAGATCTGCGGACAACAGGGTGTCGACGAAGATCTCTGCCTCCTGTTGTGGAATGCCCGCTGCTGTGCACAGCATAAGAGCCATTTGCTGGAGCTGAGAGGATGTGAGGGCAACCTGCTCTTCCGGCACGAGTGCTGTCCCTCCGCTTAATTGAGTCGGTTGGAAGAAGCTGGTCAATCATCGAGCATCCAATTGTTAGCTGCAGCGAATTCTGATGCGTGACCAAACACCGCTTTGATGACGCGCTCGCCGGCAGAGACGATGTGTGCGCGCATCTTTCGTTCGGCATCGGTTGCCTTCCCGTCGAGAACGAGGCCGAGAATCTCTCGGTGCTCGTCCCATGCGAGTTCGAATTGCCTCACCTTGCTAAGGGCGGAAGCCCGGCAGAGGGTGATCTTGATCCGCATGGAGTCCAGCATGCGCTCAAGCGGCTCACAACCGGCGACCCTGATAATGGCGTCGTGGAAGAGGCTGTTGACCTGGCCCCATCGGCTTGGCGTCATCTGATTGACGTCCGACGTTACTTCATCTAAGGCTGCTTGTGCGTCAGCCAGCAAGTGGCGGCGCATCGGGTTCTGGGCTGCCATGCCGGCAGCAAGTCCTTCCAGAGCCGCGCGCATAGCGTAGGTCTCAGCCATCTCTCGCGCGGTCGGCTGCACCACGCTCAGGCGCCGGTTCGGATGAACCTGGATCAGCCCTTCCTGAACCAGGCGCTTGATGGCTTCGCGCGCTGGGGTGCGGCTTACGGATAGACGCGTAGCCACCTCGTAATCGCTTATAGGCGAGCCAGGTGGAAGCTCGCCGGCAGCAATCTGGCTCTTCAGGACCCGGTAGATCTGTTCGTAGAGAGGTAACCGGATTAGCGAAACGGTTGGCATCGCCGGTGCAACACCAGCCTCGAGATGTGGTACCGCTTGCGGAGAAAAGTATACCATACTCTATACACCATGTCAAACGCACGGCGCGTCGAGCTGATCGGAGGCGATTTCCTGGTGGCGCCTGCGCCCGGCACCGAACACCTACGCGTCCTACGCAATCTCCTGGAGCTGCTGTCGCCGGCCGTGCGCCAGAAGAAGCTCGGCGAGATCCTGCCGGCACCTTGCGACGTCGTTCTGACGCCCACGGACGTGGTGCAGCCGGACCTCCTGTTCGTCAGCCGTTCCCGTGTCCGTATCATCGCACCCGACGCCGTCCAGGACCCTCTTGCCTGGCCTCTCCGTCCCGGTGGGCAACCTCCTCCCCGAACCGCTCTGAAGCGGGCAGGGCCAGGCAAGGCGTCGGGGCAGGATGTGGCGGAGCGGTTGGAGGTGGGGCGTCACGCCAACTGATGCCTGGGCCCGTCGAACCCAAGCGCCCACTGGTTGAGCCGGTTGTATCCGAGTAAGGCCTGTTCGCCCAGGCCAATCCCCTCCGCCGGCTGCCGGACCCTGTTGATTTCCACTGCGGTCACGCAGCGCCGGCGCGACCGTTGCCGTCAGGCGGATCGAGGCCTGTTAGCTGGGAGCGGGCTCGACGCGGTGTTCTGGCGTTTCGCCGGGGCGCTGTGGTGGAACGCGACGGGTTTGCGTTCGCCGACATCCTCGACGGACAGCCGGAGTGAGGGGGCGCCACGCCGCATGCGCATCGCCCACGAATGGCTCGGCGAACTGGAGCTCCCTGACGCGCCGGGCCGCGTCGTCAGCCTGGCGCCGAACGCCACGGAGACGGTCTTCCTGCCCGGTGGGGGCGAGCGGCTCGTGGGGCGCAGCAGCTTTTGCTGCCGTCCGGACGCTGCCCGGCGGCTTCCCGTGGTGGGCAACTACACCAAGGCGCGCTGGGAACTGCTCGAGCAACTGCGACCGGAGCTCATCCTGACCACGACCGGCGTGCAAAACCCCCTGACGCTGGAACTGCGGCGCCGCGGGTACGCCGTCTTCCCGGTTCCCTTGCCGCACTCGCCGTGGGGTGTGCTCGAAAACGCCGTGCTGATCGGCGACCTGCCGAAGCTGGATGCGACGCCGCTTGCCGCCGACCTCACCGAGCGGCTCCTGCGCCTGCGCGCGGTGGGGTAGGGCCTGCGCCTCTATGTGGAGTTCGACCTCGGCGGCCCCATCACCATCGGCCGTGCCAGTTATCTGGCGGCCGCCTTGCGGTGGATGGGACTGGTGAACGTCTACGACCACGAACCGCGGGCGTACTTCACCCCCGACCTGCGGGAACTCCCTGACCTGAAACCGGACCTCATCGTCTATGAACCAAAGCCCTGGGCCGCAGCCGGCCGCCGTGCCGCCGCCATGCTGGCCGAGCGGGGCTGGGGCGCCGTACCGACCTACATCACGCCGGGCGACTACCTGGCCCATTACGGCCCGAACCTCGTCGATGCGCTGGAGGCCCTGGCCAGGTTCGTCGCTCAGCGGCGAGTGTCATCCTGACCCTTCGGACTCCAGGGATATACGGGCCTCGTCTATTCGCTGTGACGCCCGCTTCGATTCAGGGAACCGCGTGTACCTTTGTCCAGCTTCTCGACGTACTCAAGGAGCGCCTTCCCGTAGAGGGTGTAATTCTGGAGGGCGTCGGCGATGCTTTCGTAAACGATGGTATCATCGATCAACTCATACTCATGTACGAGAATGTTCCGTTCCCCTGCCGACGGGGCCAGGCGCGCGGCGAGATCCGCCGGCAAGACACCAAGTTCGCCCATCCGTGTGAACCCTTCAAAGTAGTCATCCGGAGGTGGATGGCCGAGTTCGACGATCATGTGCGTATTGATGTCGTTTGCGACCTCCACGATCAACTGAATCAGCCGCTCCACCACACGCCGGGTCTGCCACGATTCCAGGTAGGTTTTCAGGGAGGGTGGGCGCGCCTCCTGGAGCTGCCGAAGATACTGTTCCAGCTTGCGTATCTTCCGGCGAACCACATCAGCGTCAATCAGGGCTTTACCCCCTGACGGCTGCCTGCCGAGCGTACCGGCATCGTGGTCTGGAGCCGTGCCGAATCGCCTCGAGAGAAACCGCCGTTCCGCCTCCATCAGCCCCCTGGCGTCGTCCATTCGCTGGAGGCTTCGGACGCAGAACCGGGCGAATTCACCCCCAGACTCCTCGAAGAGCGGGATTCCCTCACGGGCCACCCGGTGTGACAGCAGCGCGGACGCGCGGTCGAGCACCACCAGGTCGACGCGGCCCGTGCCGAGGAGGCGCTGGAGCTCGGCGTGGAGGGTACGAAGGCGCCGCGCCTGCGCGAGTGCGAGCGGCGCCCGGCGAGCCGCGTATCCTTCGGAGGTGAGCACGGCGATATCGTAGTCACTCTTGGGTCGCGCCGACCCTCGGGCCTGCGATCCGAAGAGCACCACCAGCCGCAGGCCGTACCGGCCGGCCAGCTCCCGCACCGCCGGACTTCCGGGTTGCACGACCGAAGGTAGGCTCGCCCGACGCGTTCCGCCACGACCGTGAAACCCACGCACTACCATGGCGGCCCCAGTATAACACGCGGCGCCAGGCAGCAGTCTCCCGGGTACAGCAGCAGGCGAATAGCCGCCTCACGCCAGGCATCCGCATCGGTACGGTCCGCGGCGGCCAGTTCCAGCAGGGCAGACGCCGCGATGGCCGCCGCGGAAGTGTCGCGAGGGGCATCGGGGGCCGGGTCGTCGAAGTCCCAAGGAACCCGGACGGCACCACCCTCCGTCCTGGCAC
This sequence comes from Bacillota bacterium, assembly GCA_040754675.1. NCBI lineage: Bacteria > Bacillati > Bacillota > Bacillota bacterium. Next base: position 5,383 of record JBFMCJ010000067.1, on the reverse strand, counting down.
AGAAGGGCGAATGTCTCGCGAAGCTCGGGCGCCGCGGCCTCGGCGGCCGAGGAAGCTGGGTTCGGATGTGCTCCTGGACGTGGAGAGCCTCGTGCGCCTTGAGCAACCCCGCTCACCTCCCGCCCCAGCGGGCGGGTGCCCGGGAAGGGAGTGCCTCATGAGTTGGGTCTCTTTCGGCCGCCAATCGGTTGTCGATGGAGCGCCGTCTCCAATTGAAGCCGTACCTGCCGGCCATCTGCTCGCGGCACTGAAATAGGAGTTAGGTGAGGTACCTCGAAGTACACGCAATGGGGTGGGTTCACGGCACCGGCGGAAAACCACATTACGCAGCAGAAGGGAGAGTGCCCCGTGAGAACGTTCAGGGGAACGGTTGTTGCGATATCGCTCCTTTTGAGTCTCTGCGCCCCAGAGGTTGCTCTCGAGGCTGCGGAACGAGACACACCACTTTACAAGGATCCTGCGCAACCCATCGAAAAGCGGGTCGAAGACCTGCTGAGGCGCATGAGCCTTGCTGAGAAAGTAGGGCAAATGACGCAGATCACCCTGACGCGGCTCATGGGCCAGAACGAATGGGACCGGGGTCCGCTGAACGAACAGTGGCTGAAGAGGGTATTGGTTGACAACCACGTCGGTTCGGTACTGAGCGGAGGCGGGGCCAGCCCCGTTCCGAACAACCCGGAGACGTGGGCAGCGGTGACGAACACCCTGCAACAATGGGCCGTCGAAAAGACGCGCCTCGGAATTCCCATCGTGTATGGGATCGACGCGGTTCATGGCCATAACAACGTGCTGGGGGCGACGCTCTTTCCCCACCAGATCGGGCTTGCGGCTACGTGGGACCCCAAGCTGGTCGAGGAGGCTGCCAGGGTAACGGCCCAGGCGGTTAGGGCCACCGGAATCCATTGGAACTTCGCGCCGGTGGCGGACGTGGGACGGGATTTCCGCTGGGGGCGCTTCTATGAGACCTTTGGTGAGGACCCGTACCTGGCCTCCGAACTCGTGGCCGCCGCCGTTCGCGGACTCCAAGGAACTGGGCTGGCGCCTGCTGGTAGGGTCGCAGCGACCCTTAAGCATTTCGTCGGCTACTCACAGCCGCTGAACGGCCAGGACCGAAGCCCCGCCCTCATTCCCCTGCGGACCTTGCGAGAGGTCTTTCTCCCGCCCTTTGAGGCAGGAATTGAGGCCGGGGCCCGGACGGTCATGGTCAATAGCGGGTCAGTGAACGGCGTACCGGTCCACGCGTCGAGGTACCTTCTCACGGACGTGCTGCGGAAAGGCTTGGGCTTCAGCGGCGTCGTCGTATCCGATTGGCAGGACATCCACAAGCTTCAGAGCGTGCACCGCGTCGCTCCCACGTTCAGGGAAGCCGTTCGCCTCGGTATCATGGCCGGCGTCGATATGTACATGGTTCCGCTCGATGCGGCTGGCTTCACGCAGGCGCTAATCTCGCTCGTCGAAGAGGGCATGGTGCCAAGGGACCGTATCGATGAAGCAGTGCGCCGGATCCTTACGCTGAAGTTCGAGCTCGGGCTCTTCGAGAATCCTTACGTCGACCCTTCGAAGGCACGGGCGGCTGTCGAAGCCGGAAAAGAGCTTGCTCGACGGGCCGCGGCTGAGTCTATCACGCTGCTCAAGAACAAGGACAACGTCCTTCCCTTGTCCCACGATGTCGGTTCGATTCTTGTCACAGGCCCAAGCGCCGGCGATGTGGCGAGCCAGCTCGGAGGGTGGACCGTTGGCTGGCAAGGGGTGTCCGGCTACGAAGTGCCGCCTGCCGTGACGGTCCTGGAGGGGCTCAGGCAAGCCGCTCCTTTGGGGACCAAGGTGAATTACGTACCCGGGTGGAGCGCACGGGGGGACTTTACCGAGGTGATCGACGCTGCTCGACGCTCCGACGTGATCGTGGCGGTCGTTGGCGAGACTCCCTACGCGGAGGGGCCCGGCGACGCTCACATCCAAGGGTACGAACTTCCACCCGGGCAGAAGGCATTGACAGAGAAGCTTGCATCCACAGGAACTCCCCTCGTGGTGGTTCTGATAGCGGGCCGGCCTCTTCTAATCGCCGAGGTGGTACGGGCAGCCGACGCGGTCGTTATGGCTTATCTGCCTGGCAGCGAAGGCGGGACAGCAGTAGCCGGCGTCCTGTTCGGCAAGGTCAATCCCAGCGGCAAGCTGCCGTTCAGCTGGCCTCGGGACCTCGTCCAGGTGCCGTTGTTCTATAACCACCTGCGCGGCGAAGAATGGCCGACGCCTGAGTACGATCCCCTGTTCCCGTTCGGCTACGGCCTGAGTTACACCAGGTACGAGTACGCGAAGTTGACGGCAACCGGGGAAGCGGCACCGGACGGCGTCGCCCATGTGTCCGTAGCCGTTACCAATACCGGGAGGTTTGAAGGCGACCAGGTCGTCCAGGTTTACGCGAGCAGGGAATACAGCTCCGTTTTGAGACCTATACGCCAGCTAGTGGCTTTCGAGCGGGTCCACCTTCAGCCCGGCGAGACGAGGACGGTTCACTTCGATATTCCGCTCTCGCGGCTTGCAGTGATCCCGGGGGACATTCTTGGGGATGCCGACCCCATCGTAGAGACGGGGGTCTATCGCGTCATGGTTGGCGGGTTGGCAGCAGAGGTCGTGGTACGGCAGCCCGAAACTGCGGGTTCGTGAGGACCCCTCGTCCTCGACCGGTAGGGCGTGCCAACCTATGGCACTACATCGAGCACGACCGTTACGCTCTTTCCAGGAGCCTGGCCTTGAGCCATGCGACCGTGGTGCTGATGACCTCGTGTTCCCACGAGGCCCGGTTGAAGGTGTGGTCCGCGCCGGCTACGAGGTGCAGGGTCTTGTCCGGCCCCGGGAACGCCTGCATGTAGGCGGTGGCGTCCATTGGCGGCACGCTCTGGTCCCGGGTGCCGTGAACCACCAGGACAGGCCCCCTGTACTGCGCCGCCGCGGCGAGAGGCTGGTGGCGGGGCAGCTCCTCGACGAAGGCCCTTCCCACCAGGTTGCCACCGAGGTCGAAGTGCCCCTGCCACATGAGCACGGACGGTTCGCCCGAATGGTGGGCGGCCATGAACTGCGCCAAGCGGGCCGGATGGGCGACGGCGGCCCACAGCACCATGGCGGCCACGTCTCCGTCCCGAACGGCGGCCAGGGTCGCCACGGCGCCGCCGAGGCTCAAGCCGAGCAAGGCCACGGACCGGCCGACGCGCTCTCGGGCGAACGCAAGCGCCGCCAGGGCGTCTTCCACCTCGCCGCTCACGGTCATCTCCTCGAACTCCCCGGGAGAATCCCCCGAACCTCGGAAGTCAAAGCGCAGGGCGGCGATGCCGGCTCGAGCCAGGGCGCGCGGTCTTCACGAACAGCCGATGGGCCTCCACCTTGGTACCCGTGAAGCCGTGGCACAGCACCACCCCGGGCGGCGCCAGTGCCGACGGCGCGTGCGCGGCCTCTCCGGCGACACCGCGCACCTCGGCCCTCCTCACCCGCCGGACCGGGCGGTGGATGACCCCGACGACCTGCTGGCCCAGCGAACTGAAGCGCACCGGCTCCTCCTCGATGAACTCCGCGGCATCGCCGGAGCCGTGGAACAGGTCGGGCGCCATGGCGTTCCTCCCGTGACTTCCAACTGATACCCTGGCCCGTAAACGAGCACCGTTCCTGGCCGCATCATAGCATGGTGGTTATGACAGATCACGCGTCGCTCCCGGAACGGCTGCACCTCTCGTACGGTCTGCACGGCCCGCTGCGGGCTCGAGTCCTGCTTGCGTCCCGATGATGGCATTCCGGACTCAAGGGCGGTCGCTGTATACTGAGATTGGTCGCAGCCCCCGGGGCGGGCGAAAGCTGCCGCTTCGCACCGCACGAACCGGGGGATTGCGGGCCTCGTCAGCACCCAACGAACGGCATCCGCCCGCCGTGCGGAGCCGGAACGGAGGGATCCCCATGCACGCTGTCCAGACCCACTCCCGCATCCGCACCCTGCTGGTGACGGCCCTGATGAGCGCCCTGGTCGCGGTCCTCGGCCTCACCCCCGCCGGGTTCGTTCCTGTCCCGACGCCCGCCGGCGCCGCCACCACCCTCCACATCCCCGTCATCCTCGCCGCCCTGGCCGAGGGCCCGGCGGCCGGCGCGACGACCGGCTTCCTGTTCGGGGCGTTCAGCTTCTGGCGCGCCCTCACCCAGGCGCCCAACCCCATCGCGCGGATGATGTTCAGCGACCCGCTGGTAGCCTTTGGGCCGCGCATCCTGATCGGGCTGGTGGCCTATGCGGCGTTCCGGGCCGCCGGGGGCAGGGCCGGGCGGTGGGCGGTCGCCCTGCTGGTGGCCGCGGCGCTGGGCGATGCGACGTATCGCCTGACCAGCCGGGTGCCGACGTCAGTGCAGGCGCCCTACCCGGGCGTCACCCCGGTGGGGCTCGCCGCCGCCCTGGCGGTGGCCGCAGCCACCGCGTGGCTGGCCCTGCGCCTGCTCGGACGGCAGGACGTCGGGCCTGCGCTGGCGGCGCTGCTGGGCAGCCTGACCAACACCGTCGGGGTGCTGGGCCTGGCCACCTGGCGCGCCTACCTGCCCTGGCAGGTCTCGCTCGGGATCGCCGTGCTCCACGGCCTGCCCGAAGCCTTCGTGGCCACGGTCCTGACCGTCGCCGTCTACCGGGCGCTGCGGCGGGCGGGGTTGGTGCGCATGGCTCCGGCGTGGCCCAAGAGGAGTGAGCGGCATGCTGCTGGCCTTTGACGTGGGCAACACCACGACGGCGCTGGGTCTGTTTCGGGAGGGAGAGCTCCTCCATCACTGGCAGCTTTCCAGCCAGGCTGAACGCACCTCCGACGAGTGGGCCGTCATTCTGGAGGTGCTCTTCGGGCGAGCCGGCGAACGCCTCGGCGAAGTGGACGGGGTGGCCGTCGCCTGCGTCGTCCCGCCGGCGCTTGCCGCCGTCGAACGCTTCGTGCGCCGGGACCTGCGCCTCGAACCGCTGGTGGTGGGGCCGGGCATCCACACCGGCATGCCCATTCGCTACGAAAACCCCCGCGAGGTGGGCGCGGACCGCATCGTCGGGGCGGTGGCCGCGTACGAGACGTACGGCGGGCCGGTGATTGTGGTCGACTTCGGCACGGCCACCACCTTTGACGCGGTCGATGCCGGCGGGGCTTATCTGGGCGGAGCCATCGCCCCCGGGGTGAGCATCGCCACCGAAGCGCTGTTTGAGCGCGCCTCCCGGTTGCCTCGGGTGGAGGTGGTTCGGCCGCCGCGGGTTATCGGGCGCAACACCGTCCAGTCCATGCAGTCGGGCATCCTCTACGGCTTCGCCGGGCAGGCCGACGGGCTGGTGCGGCGCATCCAGCGGGAACTGGGTACCCCCACCAAGGTGGTGGCGACGGGCGAGTAC
>JBFMCJ010000066.1 GCA_040754675.1 Bacillota bacterium | reverse complement strand
GCGCGGCCGCACCGAAGGCCGTCGCCGTGGCAACGGCGCCCCCGACGTTCGCGCCCCGGCCCGGCGCGGCGACCAGCCACGCAACGCCAAGCAGGGCCGCCGTGCTTGCCGGGCGAAGCCGGGGCCACCGCTCACCCACCTCGGCGGCGGCCACGAGAGATGACCCCAGGAGCAACCCCATGTGCTCGTTGCCGATCCCGTAAAACCGGGCGCCGCCGATGAGATCGTACCCCATGAACGACCGCCCCACCAGATCCAGCCGGAAGACCAGGTCGCACACGATGACGCCGGCCGACAAGGCGCTCACCACGAACGTCGCTGTGCAGTTGAAACGCCGGCTGGCCCCCTCGGCCGCCCATGCCACCACGGCTGCCCCCAAAGACGCGGCCACAACGGCCCACACGCTGCCCGCCACTTCCTTGACCGGGGGCGCTGCCACCCAGGGGTTCAAAAGCGCCACCGGAACGGCTGCCGCCCATGCCGTGGCCAGCTGGAACGGGCGCACGCGGTTGAGCGCCGAGACCCACCCGCCCGGCAGGCGGGTCGAGGCGAGCGGCCCGGCCAGCGCGGCCCGCGCCAGCGCGGCCCCCAGCACCAGGACCTGGGCCGTGATGAGGACGGACATCACCCGGAAGCGGCCCCGCCAGATGCCCGCCCGGGCCAGCGAGAACGCCTCCAGGCGAGGTGGCTCCGGCGGCGGCCCCCCGAAGGTCAGCGGCCGCCCGACCACCCCGGGCGGCACGGCAGAGCCGGCCAGGGAGGCCAGGGTTGGGGCCAGGTCAACGGCGGTGACGAAGCCCGCCCGCCGGGCGGTCGGGCTGAGGATGGCGCCCGGCCCCCACGGGCCTCTCCAGACCATCGCCGTGAGGTGTTCGCCGCTCTGCCGCGCCGCCGGGCCCGGTGCTGCGCCGAAGAGGAGAAGCGAACCCCCTCCCCAGAAGGGGTCGGACGCCCACCACCCCACCACCCGGTCGAGTTCGCCGGCCAGCGCGCGGTGGTGGGCCTCCCTGGCGGCGGAAGAGAGTTCACCCTCCTCCTGGCGAAGGCGCCACAGGTCGGCGCTTGCCACGACTGCAAGCCACCGGCGCTCGCCCCCGGGTTGGCAACTGGCGCACCCCGCAACAAGCGCCCCCAGGCGGCGCGGCAGCTCATTCCAGCGTGTGCGCAGGCCGCCTGCCGCCCCCGGATCCTCCTCCGAAAGCGCATACGCCCGTTCCACGGCGCCCGTCGGGTCGGCGACCAGCAGGGCGGCCAGGCTTATCGGCGAACTGCGGGAGACCCACCGGAGTTCCGCCCCCGCCTCTGCCGGCGCCAGCCACGCCGTGTCACCCAGCAGCACCGTCTGGACGCCGGCCCTGCGCAGGGATTCTGCGAGCCACCCCGGGGGCGCAAAGCTGCGGGATTCCCTGGCCTCACCGGCAAGGCGCGGCAGGTTGAGGAGGTAGTGAGAGCCCTGCCGCGGGGCCCGCCCGGCGCGGCGCTCGAGGATCTTGCGCGCAGGCTCCCCCGCGCCCAGCACCACGGGCGCAAAGGCCTCGACCCGGCTTCCCGTCGCCGCGGTGAGGTACGCCCCGACCGGTTCGGGGTCGGCCGCCAGGGGGTTGTAGACGGCGAGCGCGGCCTCCTTTACGAGGCGTTCGAGGTGTGGCGCCTGACCCGACCATACGTACCGGTCGATCCACGCCCAGTCAAGCCCGTCCAGGACGACTACGAGAACGGGCCACCCCTGCCCCGGTTGCGCCGGCCGGGGAGGGGCCGCGCAGGCCGCGGCGGCCAGACCCAACACCAACGCCAGCGTGGCTGCCGCGGTGCTGGTAACCCGGCGCAGCCGGCCGTCGCCGTTCATCGGGGGTTTTGCGCCACCTCCCGGTAGACGGCCAGGGTCTCGCTGGCCATGTCGGCCGCCGTGCGGCTGAGCGCCGCACGCCGCGCGGCTTCGCCCATCCGGTGCCGCAGGGCGGGATCGTCAGCCAGGCGCCGGAGGGCCTCCGCCAGGGCATCGACCGGGTGCGGCGGAACGGCAACGCCCGCGCCCTCGGGCAGGACCTCCCGGCACCCCGGGCCGTCGAACGAAACGACCGGCAGGCCTGCCGCCATGGCCTCGAGCGCCGAGTACGACGAACCCTCCCGCAGCCAGGGCAAGGCGGCAACGTGCGCACAGGCCCAGATCCGCGAGGGGTCAGGTTGGAAGCCCAGAAAGCGCACCCGCCCCTCGAGCCCGAGCCGGACGGCCAATCGCTCCAGGGAGGGCCTTTCTGGCCCGTCTCCTGCTATCCAGAGCTGGGCACGGGTGGAGCCGGGCAGCCGGGAGGCAGCCTCCAGGAGCGCAGCCACGCCTTTGGGCCGGTGCAGGCGCATTACGCACGCGACGACGACCCGCCCGTCGACAGGTGGGGCCTCCCCTCCGGTCTTACCCTTCGCGGGCGGAATCCACGCGGGGTCCAGGGCGTTGGGCACCACCCGGACGGGGACGCCTGGTGCCAGTTCCTCTACGAACTGGCGCAGCACCCGGGACACCGTGATCACCCGGCTGGCCCGTCCGAGGCCCGAGAGGGCCAGCCTCCGGTCGATGGAGCTCCGCAGCCGTGAGCCTTCCGGGAGCAGGTTGTGCACCGTCACGACAAGAGCCGGTCTCTGCCCGGTCCGGGCAGAGTCGCGGCGGCCGGCGGCCAGCGCGGCAGCCAGCGCGGCCTTGTGCCCGTGGGCGTGCACCACGTCCGGCTGCAGGAGTTCCAACAGGTGCCGCAGCCGCCCAACTGCCCGCAAGTCGTCTGCGGGGCACAACCCATCCCGTAGCGGGAGTTCAGCAAAGGTCAGGGACGGGGTAGGGCGTGCGCGGGCGAGCCGCTCCTGCAGGCGCTGGAGGCTGCCCGGCGGGCCTGCCACGGTGCTTTCGATGCCGAGAAGAGCGAGCGCCCGCAGCAGGGTGCTCAAGTGCGTGAGCATGCCGCCTGAGGCTTCCCGGAGCACGTGCAGGACACGAAGGGCAGGAGGCGCCTGTTCCAATCTGCATGCCACCCGCCCTTAGTACTGCCCCGTTACCTCGACAAAGCCCGCGGCAGCGGTGAGGAGAAGGGCCTCCGGCCGCCCGCCCCATTCCGGGGAGACGCTTCAGGCCATGGCGCTGCTCTTGCGGCCGGCTGCCGCGTGCCGCAGGGCGTCCTCCACCGCCATCCGGGCCAGAAGGTGGGCCAGCGTGGACTCGGCACCCTGGTTGATGTTGACCCCGTCGGCGCCCAGCCCGTCGCGGCACCCGCCCGTTGCCTCGTCGTGGCTGGCCACGCCGCTGGCGTTGCGCCCGTAAAACCACTCCACGCTCATGCTCGCGCGCTCCAGGTAGTCCGGGCGCCCCGTAGCCAGGTAGAACGCGCACGCCAGTTCCGCCATGGCCCCGGCGTCCACCGGCTGCTGGTCGTAGAGGGCCCGGTCGAGCCCCCGCTCCCACCAGCCCCGGTTGCCGACCACCTGCAGGCATTGCCCGTCCCACAGCTGCCCCCACAGGAAGTCAAAGGTGTCCGACGCGACCTTGAAGAAGCGGCTGTGCCCGGTGAGCTCTCCGGCGAACAAAAGCCCGTGCGGCAGCCTGGCGTTGCAGTAAGTCAGCCGATCCTCGAACCACTGCCACCCGGGGCGCCGTGCCTGGTGGTAGGCGGACAGCAGCCGCTCACCCAGCTCCGCGGCCAGCTGCCGCAACTCCGCGGCCTTCATCAGCCCCGCCAGCCGGTCCCTGGGCGCCCGCCCCAGAGCCCGCAGCCCCAGCAGCGAAAACGCGGCCGGCCGCAGTCCGGAGAAGCGCCGCGCCCACTGAAGCGACCGCCTGAGGGTATGCACGGCGGCCACCCACAGTGCCTCGAGTTCGGCCAGCCCGGCCGTCTCGCCCAGCGCCCAGATGGCGCGCCCCACCGGGTCTTCGCTTGCCCGTTCGTCGAGGAAGCGCCGGTCGTAGCCCACGTCGTTGTGGAACCAGCCGTCCTCCATCTGGCAGTACAGGATGAAGCTCAGGTAGCGGATCGCGAGTTCCAGGGCCTCGGGGTCCCGGGCATGGCGGTGATAGCGGATCGCCACCACCAGCGCCCGGGCGTTGTCGTCCAGCGTGTAGCCCTCGAGGGGGTTGGGCACGGCCCCCAGGGCGTGCTCCACGATGCCGGTCGTGTCCGTCAAGCGCCGCAGGTGCGCCAGGCTCCAGTTGGGCCACCGGACGGCGCCCTGTACCTCAAGCGCCGTACTGCCCGCCGGCGTCACGGCGCGCGTCACCTCCCGGGCCTGAGAGCTTGCCAGGAGCGCCCGCCAAGCCCCTGGGCAGCGCCTCGCGCCTGCTCGGCCCACCGTGCCGGGGCCATCTCCACGAGCGAGGCCGTGCTGTCGTGCCCGGCGTGTTGCTGCGAAGCAACCCACCCGAAGAGGCGGCCGTAGCGGGCTCCTACGATATCCCAGCTCATGGACTGCCCGAAGGCGCGGGCGCGGTGCTCCAGGGTACGGCGCAGATCCTCGTTCTCCAGCACCCGGATCACCTCGGAGGCCAGCGACTCCGGGTCGCCGAACCGGCACAAAAGCCCCCGCCCCGGGCCCACCACCTCCCTGGCGTAGCGGAACGGCGTGGAGACGACCGCCTTTCCGGCCGCCAGGGCGTAGCTGAGAGTTCCGCTCACAGCCTGATCTTCGTTGGGATACGGCACGACGTATACATCGGTGGCCGAGAGTAACGCCCCTAACTCCTCCAGGGCGAGGTAGCGGCCGATGAACTGGACGTTGGCCTCCACCCCAAGGTGCCTGGCCAGTTCGGCAAGCTGTTCGCGGTACGACTCGCCTGAGAGCTTTAGCACATTCGGGTGGGTCTGGCCGGCCACCACGTAAAGCACCGACGCAAACCGGCGGGCGATCGCGGGCAGCGCCTGGATGGCCTGCTCGATCCCTTTGCCGGGGCTGAGAAGCCCGTAGGTCAAAAGCACCGGCCGGCCCTCGAAGCCGAACCGGGCCTTGGCTTGTTCGCCCGGGATTCGCGGGAAGTTGGGCGTGCCGTGGGGGATCACCATCACCCGCCCCGTGTCGATGCCGTAGACCCGCTCCAGGAGGTCCACCGCGGAACGGGCCTGCACCACTACCGTCCGGGATCGGGCGGCCAGGTCCACCAGGATCTGGCGCTGCTTCTCGTCGGGACGGCGCAGCACGGTGTGAAGCGTCGTGATCATCGGTACGGACGTCTCCCGCACCAGCCGCAGGATGAACTCCCCGTGCTGCCCCCCGAAAAGCCCGTACTCGTGCTGCACGTTGAGCACGTCGAATCCCCGCCGCTCGATCCAGCGGCCCGCCTCGACGTACGCCTCGGGCTGGTCTGCCCGAACGGGGTAGACCTCGTCCACCCCGCCGGGGTACGGGGGCCGCCGGCGGAAGGATTCCCACGCCGGATCCACGGCGATGGCGGCGATGCGCAGGTGCCGGAGAGCCTGCCTGACCGCCTGTGACAGGTCCGCCGTGAAGGAAGCAATCCCGCAGCGCCTCGGCGGGAACGAGCCCACGAAGACGACGCTTTCGAGCCCCGGCCACAGGGGGGCCGGCGAGTGCCGCGCCCGCGATCGATGGGCGGGCCGTCCAAACGGATCCCCGTGGTCATCTATCAACGAATCTCACCTGCCAGAGTCTGTTCCGACTGACCCTCGACCCACTGCCGGCCGGCGGCAAGCAGCTTCTGCACCCGGCCGGAATCGGCCGCCTCCGCGTAGACGCGCACCAGAGCCTCGGTGCCCGATACCCGCACCATCAGCCACGACCCGTCCTCCAGCAGGACCTTCAAGCCGTCCACCCGCTTGGTTTCCACCACCGGCACCCCTGCCACCCGCCCCGGAACGCTGGAGGAGAGCCACGCCGAAAGCTCCTCGGGCCGCCCCTCTTCGACGTGCAGGTCGAGCCGGCCGTAGACGTGCGGCCCCACGCGCCTCGTGAGCTCCTCGAGCAGCTCCGACACGCGAAGCCCGCTTCTTGCCAGCAGCTCTGCCACGAGCAGGGCCGCAAGCGTACCGTCCCGCTCCGGGATGTGCCCCCGAACGCCAATCCCGCCGCTCTCCTCCCCGCCGATGAGCACGTCACCCTCCAGCATACGGGCACAGACGTACTTGAACCCGACGGGCGTCTCAAACAGCGGCAACTGGTACCGCGACGCGAGCCGGTCGACCATGGAGGTGGTGGAGACGGTCTTCACCACCTCGCCCCGCTGGCCACGCCCCTCCACCAGGTGCATCAGGAGCAAGGAGAGGATCTGGTGCGCGTTGACGAAGCGGCCCCGCTCGTCGACCATGCCGATGCGGTCGGCGTCCCCGTCCACCGCAAAGCCGGCCTGCCAGCCCGAGCCGCTGCGAACGAAGGCCTGCAGCGCCCCCAGGTTGGCCTCGATGGGCTCGGGGTTGACCCCGCCGAAGCCCGGGTTGGCCTCCTCCCGGATGGCTCCCACCCGCTCGCACCCGGCCTCCCGAAGAGCCCTGGCCAGCACCCCCCTCGCGGCGCCGTGCATGGGGTCGGCCACCACCGACAGGCCCGCCCTGGCGATGGCGTCGGTGTCCACGAGGCGCAGGATGCGCCGCAGATACGGCTCAATGGGATCGAACACCTCGACGAGACCCTGCCGGCGGGCGCTCTCGAAGGGAACGACGGAGACGGCCTCGCCTGACTGCAAGATAAGGTTGGCGAACTGCTCGATGGGACCCGTGATGGCCTCCGTTGCGGAACCTCCGTATGGCGGCTTGAACTTGAGCCCGTTGAACTCCGGAGGGTTGTGGCTGGCCGTCACCATGACGCCGCCACCCAGGCCCCGGTCGACCACCGCCGCCGCCAGAGCCGGCGTGGGGGTCTCCCGTCCCGCCAGGAGTACCCGGATCCCGGCACCCGCCAGCACCTCAGCGACCGCCCTGGCAAAGCGGGGTGAGAGGAACCGTGCGTCGTACCCCACTGCCACGCCCTTCGAAGCGAGCCCGCTGGAATGGAGGTAGCGTGCCACTGCGGCCGAGACGACGCGGACCCGTTCGAAGGTGAAGTTGTCTGCGATCACGTCTCGCCAGCCGTCGGTACCGAAGCGGATGGGCCGCCGGGCTTGTGTGCCGATCATAGCCTCCCCCAACCCTCACAAGACGCACGCCGCCGGGGAGCCACGCATACCATGCAGGGTAAGGGTATCCACCGGTGTGCCGGCGCAAAAGACCGTCCCTATTTTGCCATGCCGGGCTTTCCGGCTCAAGGTGAAGGCGAGGGAGCAGACGCCTGTCTACAGGTACTCCTGGTAGTCGAGGGCCCGGAGCCTGGCCAGAAGCGCTCGAATGTCCTGTGCCCGCTCCTTGGAGCATACGAGTGTCACGTCTTCAGTCTCCACGATCACGAGATCCCGCACCCCGAGAGTCGCTACCAGTTTTGGTCGCGCTCGGCCCGCCTCGCCGGGGCCCTTGTCGCCGTTCAGGAAGACGATGCACTGGCTCGTGTCGATGCCCACGTGCCGGGCCCCCTGAACCACGTTGCCGTCCTCGTCCGGCGAGAAGAGCCGCTCCAGGGCGGGCCAGCTCCCGGCGTCGTCCCACCCGAAGTCCGCCGGCACCACCGCGATCCCCTCGGCCTTTTCCAGCACCCCGTAATCGATGGAGATGGGTTCCAGGCCGGCGAAGACCTCGGCGGCCACCCCGGCGGACCCAGGGGTCTCCCAGGCGGCGGCGATGCGTTCGAGGCCCCGGTGAAGGGCCGGCATGTGGCGGGCGATGGCCGCCCGGATGGCGCGCCTTCGCCAGACGAACATGCCGCTGTTCCACAGGTGCTGCCCGTCTGCCACGTAACGGCGTGCCTGGCCGACGTCGGGCTTCTCCACGAAGCGCCGGACCCGGTAGACGTCGTAGCCGAGGGCGTTTCCCACCGGGGGGCCGAGTTCGATGTAGCCGTAGCCCGTTTCCGCCCGGGTGGGCCACACGCCGATGGTGACCAGATGGTGTTCGTGGGCGGCACGGGCGGCCGCCCGCATCACCCGCCGGAAGGCCTCGGCGTCCCGCACCACGTGGTCGGCGGGTAGCACCGCCATGAGGGGGTCGTCGCCCCAGCGTTCGGGCGCCTTCTCCAGGGATACGGCGGCCAGCCCGATGCACGCCGCCGTGTTCTTACCGGCGGGCTCGACCAGGATGTTGTCCGGGGGAAGGCCCGGAAGCTGCGCCCGGATGGACTCGGCGTACTCCCGCCCCGTCACCACCAGCACCCGGTCCGGTTCCGTGAGGGGCAGCACGCGCTCGACCGCCTGCTGGATCAGGCTCTTCGTGCCGTCCAGGTTCAAAAGCTGCTTGGGCCGGGCACGGCGGCTCAGGGGCCAGAAGCGCTCGCCTCTGCCGCCGGCCATGATGACCGCAACAAGCTCGTTCACGGGACGTCACCTCCACCGAAAGCGAACCCGGTCCCCGACCGCGCCTCCCAGCATGGCGGCCGCCGACCCTCCCACCCGCGCCACCTCCAGGGTGCCTGCCGAGCCCGTGAGCACCACCAGCGCCCCGGGCGGCGCCTGGCCGTACGTCCGAACGCGGACCGCCGGGACGGGCCCCGCCGCCCGCTTCCACGAGCCCTTCTCGGTCCTCTTCAAAAGCGTCACGCCGGCCCTTCCGGGAAGCTCCGGCCCGCCCTCGGGAGAGGTGAGCGCGGTGATGAGGTTGCCGAACCGGTCCACCCTCACCACCTCCCCGCACCACCCCCGGCGGTAGAAGCGCAGGGGTACGAGTGGCTCCCGGCGCACGCTTCCGAGGTCCTCCAGCCGCGCCCCCGATGCCCAGCGGGCGGCGGCGGGCGCGAAGACGTCGCGGCCGTGAAAGGTGCTGGAGGCCCGTTCGGACACCGGAAGGTTTACGATGCGCGCCGGCCCGTCATCCTCCACCGCCGGAAACAAAAGCCCGTTGTCGGGCCCCACCCACCGGTAGCGGCGGCTCTCCACGGCGACGGCAGGCCGCTGGGTGCCGACCCCGGGGTCGACGACCGCGAAAAAGAGCGTCCCGGGAGGGAAGAACCGGTAGCTTTCCAGCAGGATCCAGGCTCCCTCCCGGACGCTGTGAGGCCCGACGTCGTGGGACAGGTCAACGAAGCGCGCCGGCGGCCAGATGGCCGCCATGACGCCCTTCACGACCCCGGCGTACTCGCTCGCCCCGAAGTCCGTCAAAAGGGCGATCAGCGGTACCGGCGGGAGCGCGTCAGAAGCCGCGTTCAACGATGGCCTGCTTGACCTCCTGGATGGCCCTGGTCACCTGGATGCCCCGCGGGCATGCCTCCGTACAGTTGAAGATAGTCCGGCACCGGAAGGCGCCGTCCCTGCCGCCCAGGATTTCCAGGCGCCTGTCAGCCCCCCGGTCACGGCTGTCGAAGATGAACCGGTGAGCCGCCACGATGGCCGCAGGGCCGATGTAACGGCCGTTCGACCAGAACACCGGGCAGGAGGTGGTGCAGGCCCCGCACAGGATGCACTTGGTCGTGTCGTCGAATCTTTGGCGCTGCTCGGGTGTTTGGAGCTGCTCCCGGTCGGGCAGCTCGCTTTCGTCCACGATGAGGTATGGCTTGACCACCCGGTAGGACTCGAAGAAGGGCTCCATGTCCACGATGAGGTCCTTGAGCACCTTCAAGCCCGTGAGCGGCCCCACCCGGATGTCGCTTCCCAGCTCCTTGATGAGCACCTTGCAGGCGAGCCGGTTCACCCCGTTTATCATCATGGCGTCGGATCCGCAGATGCCGTGCGCGCACGACCGGCGGTACGCGAGGCTTCCATCGATGTGCCCCTTGATGTAGTTGAGCGCGTCCAGAAGCCGGTCCGTGGGTTCGACCTCCACGTCGTAGTGCGCCCAGTAAGGTTTGGCGCTTCGTTCCGGGTCGAAGCGCCGGATGTGAATCTTTACGTGCATAGCCGTCCCTATGCGCCCCCCTGAGATAGGGCCCGCCCGGGCGTTTTCAGTACTTGCGTTCCTGCGGCGAAAAGCGCGTGATGACCACCGGCTTGTAGCGAATCTCGTGGTCGCCGCCGTCGCCCCGGTACAGAAGCGTGTGCTTCAGCCAGCCGGCGTCGTCCCGATTCGGGAAGTCCTCCCGCCAGTGCGCGCCGCGGCTTTCCGTCCGGTTCAGCGCCGAGACCACCAGCGCTTCGGCGACGTCCAGCAGATACCCGAGTTCCAGCGCCTCCAGCAGTTCGGTGTTATAGCGGCGGCTCGGGTCGGCCACCCGTACCCGGCCGTAGCGCTCCTTCAGCGCCGCGATGTGGCTTCGAGCCTTCTCCAGGCCCTGCCTGGTGCGGAAGACCGAGGCGTGTTCCATCATGGTCGCCTGCAGTGCCTCGCGGATCGCGGCAGCGTTCTCGCCCTCCCTGCGGCGGCGCAGGCTCTCCAGTCTGGCCGCCACCTGCTTTTCGGCGTCGGCCGGCACCGGCACCGGGTCGCTTTCCCGGGCGAACTGGGCCATGTGCAGGCCCGCCCGCTTGCCGAAGACCACCAGATCCACCAGGGAGTTGGTGCCCAGGCGGTTCGCGCCGTGGACCGAGACGCACGCCGCCTCTCCGGCAGCGTACAGCCCCGGCATCGGGGTGTTTTCCGGGTCCAGGACGACCCGCCCGTCCACATCCGTGGGGATGCCGCCCATGGCATAGTGCGCCGTGGGCTGGATCGGCACAAGGTCCACCGCCGGGTCGAGCCCCAGGTAGGTCCGGACGAACTCGGTGACGTCGGGCAGCTTCTTCTCCAGCACGTCCCGGCCCAGGTGGGTGAAGTCGAGGTACACGTAATCCCGCCCACCGGCACCCCGCCCCTCCCGGATCTCGAGGTACATGGCCCTGGAGACCATGTCTCGGGGCGCAAGGTCAATCAGGGTCGGCGCGTAGCGCTCCATGAACCGCTCGCCCTTCCCGTTCCGCAGGACGGCGCCCTCCCCCCGGGCCGCCTCGGAAAGCAGGATCCCCATCTTGTAAATGCCGGTCGGGTGAAACTGGAAGAACTCCATGTCTTCCAGCGGAATCCCGCGCCGCCAGGCGATGGCGAGCCCGTCGCCCGTCAGCGAGTGGGCGTTCGACGTCACCTTGAAGATCCGGCCGAACCCGCCCGTCGCAAACAGGATGGCCTTCGCGGCGAAGGTGTGGAGTTCGCCCGTGGCAAGCTCATACGCCACCACACCCGCCGCCCGGCCATCGACCGCGACCAGGTCCAGCACCTGGAACTCGTTGAAGAAGTTGACGTCGTGCTTGATGCACTGCTGGTACAGCGTCTGGAGGATCATGTGGCCGGTTCGGTCCGCGGCGTAGCAGGCGCGCTTCACCGGCGCTTTGCCGAACTCGCGCGTGTGTCCCCCGAAGCGGCGCTGGTCGATGCGCCCGTCGGGGGTGCGGTTGAACGGCAGGCCCATGTGCTCGAGTTCGACGATGGCCTCCACGGAGTCGCGGCACAGGATCTCGATGGCGTCCTGGTCGCCCAGGTAGTCGCCGCCCTTCACCGTGTCGAACGCGTACCACTCCCATTGGTCTTCCTCCACGTTGCCCAGGGGCGCAGCGATACCCCCCTGGGCCGTACCCGTGTGGGAGCGGGTGGGATAGAGCTTGCTCAAGACCGCCGTGCGCAGGCCCGACCGTGCCAGCGCCACGGCGGCCCGCAGGCCGGCGCCCCCGGCACCGACCACCACCGCATCAAACGTGTGCATGAGGTTGCCAGGCCCTCCTCACGGCACGCCCTGCGGCTGGAACGAGAGGAGCACCAGCGCCCCAAGGGCCAGGAAGATCCCCGTCAGTGCGTAGACCGTCGAGATGCTGATGGCGCGCCATCGCGGTGAACGCACGGCGTCGTGCAGGATTCCCCGCAGCCCGTTCATGCCGTGAAGCAGGGCCAGCGCAAGCAACAAGAGGTCATAGCTGCGCCAGACCGCGCCCAGCGGGCCGGCCAGGCGGGAGGCCACGAAGTTGTAATCGATCGCCTCCACGTTGTTGAGAACGTGCATGATAACGAGATGCCCCAGGGCCAGGAAGACGAGCAGCACCCCGGACAGGCGCATGAAGAGCCACGAGTAGAGTTCGAAGCCTCTGGTGGCCGGCCCTGACCGCCCGTCGCTGCTGGAGTAGGTGGCCATCGTCGCCTTTTGCGCCTCCTCTCAAACCGGGGAAAACGCCGAAAACGCTACAACAAGAGCGGACGCAGCATGAAGTAAGCCGCCGGCACGAAGAGGACGGCGAAGATGACGCCGGCGGCCCAGAAGAGGCGTTTGTGGATGAGCGTGGTCTGAGGCCAGAAGTCCAGGATGACGATCCGGATCCCGTTGAGCGCGTGGTACAGCACACCTGCCGCCAGCAGCACCTCCATCACCCGGATCACCGGAGCCCGGTAAAAGGCCACGAACCGGTTGTACCACGCGGGGCCGGCCAGGATTAAAGCGGTATCGGCAATGTGCAGCAGAAGGAAGAACAGCACGCCCAGGCCTGAAATCCGGTGGAGCGCCCAGGCCAGCATGCCCTCGCGTCCCCGATACACCCGATCCCACCTCTCCAAGAGACGGCCGGCGCGGCGCAAGCGCACTGCCGCACCGTGACAACCTGCCGCACCGTGCTAATAAGAGAAATCCGGGGGCGGGAA